>CAZSGT010000085.1:0-7090 GCA_964606215.1 uncultured Lachnospiraceae bacterium | reverse complement strand
CTATAATAAATCCTTTAATTTGTGAATCAACGTATTAATCCGCTCATACTCCATCTTCATGCTGACTTCGTTGACCACCATCCGCGCTGACAGCGGACAGATTTCTTCCAAAACCTCCAGTCCGTTTTCCCGCAGGGTGGCTCCGGTCTCCACAATATCCACAATCACCTCGGACAATCCCACAATAGGCGCCAGCTCCACCGAACCGTTCAGCTTGATAATCTCCACGGTCTGATGTTTTTTATGATAAAAATAATCCTTGGCAATATGCGGATATTTACTTGCCACACGAATCAGCTCCCCATGCTGCAGCAGTTCTTTTGCAGACGCTGGTCCCGCCACGCACATACGGCACTTTCCAAAATTTAAATCCAACACCTCGTACATGGAACGGTCTTCCTCTAAAATCGTGTCTTTTCCAACTACTCCGATATCTGCCGCACCATTTTCCACATAAGTAGGAACGTCCGTTGCCTTCGCCAGAAAAAATTTATATCCCAGCTCCTCATTTACAAAAATCAATTTGCGGGAGTCCTTATCCTTCATCTCCTCGCAGGTTATTCCAATCTGCTCTAAAAGCGCCAGTGTCTGTTTTGCCAGACGTCCTTTTGCCAACGCAAACGTTATGTATTTCATGTCTGCCTCCATTCTGTTATCTGCCCTCGAAATATTGTATTGCCCCGATGCCCGGCGTGCGCTTTGCATACTCCTCATATTGGGAAAACTCCCGCTTGGAGGACTTGCGCATCAACTGTACCTTTTTCCCCTCATGGCGCAGCTGCTCTGCCCTTTCTATGGCTCCGTGGCGGCTGTCCGGCTCAAACACCAGCAGTGTAATATCTTCTTCCGGTTCTGCAAACAGCTTCTGGCGCATCAATGCCGTCATAAGGTTATCCACAACAACCGCAATTCCTATGGCTGGCGCTTCTTTTCCGTATCTGCCAATCAGGCTGTCATACCTGCCGCCAGTCACAATGGCATCCCCGTTTCCGTAAGTATATCCCCGGAAAATAATACCAGTATAATAGGTATACTTGCTTACCTCGGTCAAATCGTATGTCACGTACTGCTCCAGACCGTATGTCACAAGAATGGCATGGACTTTTTCCAGACGGTCAATCGCCTTTAATATTTTTTCATTGTCTGTAATGGTTTTTACAAATTGAATATTTTCTATGGAACCAAACATTTCCGGCAGACGCTCCAGCATTTTTTCTACATCTGTAGATAATTTTCTGTCCGCCAATATCTCCTGCACACCAAAGAAATTTTTGCTCTGCATGAACGCACGAAGCCGGCTTTTCTCTGCCCCCTTACATCCCACAGCATCCAAAAAACCTTCAAAAAACAGCGCATGTCCCACGGAAATCTGAAACTCTTTTAAACCGCTTTCCAACATACACTGCACTGCCAGGACAATCATCTCGGCATCCGCATCGGAAGAATCATCATTAATCAGCTCCGCTCCCACCTGGGTGGTCTCCGTTAGCTTTCCCTGGTAACTCATGTTGTTTACATAGGTATTTCCCATATAACAGAGCCGCACCTGCAATTCTTCTTCTCTCTGGTACTTTGCGATGCATCTGGCAATGGACGGCGTCATATCAGGACGCAGCACCAGGGTATTGTTGTCCCTGTCAAAAAACTTATACATCTCCTGAGAAGATACCGTGCCTTTCTCTTTGCTGAAGATATCGAAAAACTCGAAAGACGGCGTCTGTATATCCCGGAATCCATAGGTTTTCAATACATCGTGCATACGGTTTTGCAATGCAAGTTTATTTTCGCACTCTGTTCCATAGATATCCCGGACCCCATCCGGCGTATGTAGTAAATCCAAACCGTCTGTGCCATTTGTGAATTTATAATCTTCTTTACTCATAATCTGGGTATTCCTCTCTTTTAATAAATATCCGTGGGCGCTGTGAAGACCACATCAAATCCATGAGATTTCATGGTGTCAAAAATCTGCTGCTTGTGCTCCTCCCCAAATGCCTCCATGGTAATGGTCAGCTTCACGGCAGCATTGCGGTTTACACTGACAAACTGATTATGTTCCAGTTTAATAATATTTCCCTGTGCTTTGGCTATAACCTCTGCCACCCGCAGCAGCTCTCCCGGTCTGTCGGGAAGCAGGACGGACACCGTAAATACCCTGCCCCTGGCAATCAAGCCGTGCTGGACAATACTTGCCAGGGTAATGACATCCATGTTGCCGCCGCTGAGCACGGACACAATCCGCTTATTTTTCACATTGAGATGCTTCAGTGCCGCCACCGAAAGAAGTCCGGAATTTTCCACCAGCATCTTATGGTTTTCCATCACATCCAGAAAGCTTTCAATCAATTCTTCATCTTCCACTGTGATTATATCATCTATATTCTCCTGTATATACGGGAACACCACGTCTCCGCCAGTCTGTACCGCCGTACCGTCTGCCATGGTGTTTACATTTGGAAGAGATACAATTTTTCCGGCTTTGATGGACTCCTGCATACAATTTGCCCCTGCCGGCTCTACGCCAATGACCTGGATTTTCGGATTTAACAGTTTGGCAAGGGTAGAAATTCCCGCCGCAAGACCGCCTCCACCGATGGGAACCAGAATGATATCCACCGTGGGAAGGTCCTTGATAATCTCCATGGCAATGGTTCCCTGTCCGGTAGCCACCGTCTCATCATTAAAGGGATGGATAAACGTGCCGCCGCTTTCCTCCGTCAGCTTCAGCGCATGCTCGCACGCCTCATCATATACATTGCCGTAAAGTACCACATCTGCACCATATCCCTTTGTGCGGTTCACTTTCAGCAACGGCGTTGTGGTGGGCATCACTACGGTTGCCTTCACGCCAAACAGCTTCGCCGCATATGCCACGCCCTGCGCATGGTTTCCGGCGGAAGCCGTAACCAGTCCCTTTTTGCGCTCTGCCTTGGATAAAGTACTGATTTTATAATAGGCGCCACGTACTTTATATGCTCCGGTATACTGCATATTCTCCGGTTTAAAATATACTTTATTTCCTGTCAGTGCAGAAAAATATTCGCTGTACATAAGATTTGTGGGGAGTATCACCTCTTTTACAACCTCAGATGCCTCCTCAAATTGTTCCAATGTCATCATATTTCACTCGTCTCTCTTTCTTCTGAATTTGCAAACAGCGCGTCTACAAAGGAATCCGCATCAAAACGCTGCAAATCTTCTATCTTCTCCCCCACTCCAATGTATTTCACCGGAATCTGCATTCCGGACTGGATGGCAATGGCAATACCGCCCTTTGCCGTACCGTCTAACTTTGTAAGAATAATACCTGTAATCTCTGCCACCTCGCTAAACTGCTTTGCCTGTGCAAGGGCATTTTGTCCGGTGGTTCCGTCCAGGACAATCAAGGTTTCCCGTCTTGCTTCCGGGTACTCCCTGTCAATAATACGGTTAATCTTCTTTAACTCCTCCATAAGATTCTTTTTATTATGGAGTCTGCCCGCCGTATCACAAATCAGAACATCCGTCCCTCGTGCCTTTGCTGCGGTAACCGCATCGTACACCACCGCTGCCGGGTCTCCCCCTTCCTGTCCTGCAATAATGTCTACGCTAGCACGATTCGCCCATTCTGTCAACTGGTCGATTGCCGCCGCACGGAAGGTATCTGCGGCCGCCACCAGCACTTTCTTTCCCCTGGCACGGAAATTGCCGGCCAGCTTCCCAACGGAAGTGGTTTTTCCCACGCCATTGACACCAATTAACAGTACAACCGACTTTTCTTCTTCAAAATCATAGGCGTCCTGCGCCACGGTCATCTGGTCTTTGATGGTCTGAATCAACAATTCTTTGCAGGCCGCCGGTTCTTTTACCTTTTGTTCTTTTACCTTCTCCTGCAAATCCTCTAAAATCTGTTCGGTGGTGGCAACCCCGATATCCGCCATAATGAGGATTTCTTCTAACTCCTCATAAAAATCATCATCAATCTGGGAAAATCCGCTGAAGATAGAATCCAGACCGGAAACAAAACTGTCCCTGGTCTTTGTCAGACCGGATACCAGCCGCCCAAACAATCCCTTTTTCTTTTCTTTCTCTTCAATATCTGCACTCATAACCTGTGCCTCCTTTGCGGTCTACGCTAAAGCCTCGTTTTCCTCATCCAGCAGATTGACGGAAACCAATGTAGAGACCCCTTTTTCCTGCATGGTAATACCGTACAGGATATCGGCTGCCGCCATCGTTCCCCTGCGGTGGGTAATCACAATAAACTGTGTGTCTTTCGTCAGTTTATGTAAGTATTTTGCAAATCTTCCTACGTTGGAATCATCCAGCGCCGCCTCAATCTCGTCCAGCAGACAGAATGGGGATGGTTTCAGACTCTGGATGGCAAACAGAAGAGCAATGGCAGACAATGCCTTCTCCCCACCGGACAGCTGCATCATATTCTGCAGCTTCTTTCCCGGCGGCTGGGCATGGATCTTGATGCCCGCCTCCAGAATATCCTCATCTTCCATCAGTTCCAGCGTACCCTGTCCGCCTCCGAACAATTCCTTGAATACAGTATCAAAACGCTCCTGAATCTCAGAAAACTTCTCGGAAAACTGTGCCCGCATTTCCTCATCCAAATCATCAATAATCTTTTGCAGGGCTTCTTCCGCCTTAATCAAGTCATCGTGCTGGGTGTGCAAAAGCTGGTACCGCTCCATCAGCTCTTTATAGTCATTGATGGCGTTGACGTTGACATCACCAAGCTTTTTAATACTTTCTTTAATATCTCCCATCTGTTTTTTCAATTGCGCGTAGGAGCCTTCCACTTCGATACGCTCCTTGACTGCACTGTGGTAGGTCAGTTCATACTGCTCCCACATATAGTTCATATAACCTGTCATCTGCTCCGTCATGCGCTCTTTCTGGCTTTCCAGACGGATAATTTCCTTTTCCAGCCCGGTAATCCTGCCAGACATCTCCTCGTGCTTTTCAAAGAATCCCTTGTGCTGTCTGGTCAGTTCCTCCCGCTCTTCGGTGATTTTTTTGATTTCTTCTTCCAGCACCACATTCTGGCTCTCCAAATCCGCCATCTCTTTTTCTACCCGGCTGATATCCTGTAGCTTTTCTTCCACCAGACGTGCTGCATTGTCTTTCTCCGCATTGACGCCGGCAAGCTCTTTCTCATAATGTCTGGTATCCTCGCTGACACGGCGGATATTCTCATTCGCAAACTCCACGTTCTGCTCCAGGGTGGTAAGTTCAATACGGGTCTGCTCCAGCTGGCTGTTTTTGTCTGCACTCTTCTCCCGAAGACCGTCAATCTCCTCCTGCAGTGCACTCACCACCTGCTCGTTATCCTGGGTGCGCTCTTTATTCTCCTCCATCTGGGAAACAATGGTATCCATCTGCGCTGTCAGCTCCTCCCGCTGACGGTCCAGGGTATCTGCCGTACTCATAATGTCCGCAAGCTCCAACTCATTGTCTTCCTTGTCGGACGCTGCCCTGTCATAGGTAAGCTTTGCCGTATTCTGTTTCAGTCCCAGCTCCTTAATACTTCCATCGTTTGCCGCCATCTTCTCCCTGGCAGACTGCTTTTCTTTTTCCAGCTCCGCAATGCGCAAAGCCTTCTCTTCCTGCTCTTTTTGAATCTCACGGAGGTTTTGCTCCAGTGTTTCCATTTCCCTGCGGCGCCCCAGAAGGTTACTGTTATTTTTATATGCGCCTCCGGACAGGGAACCACCCGGATTAATTAACTCTCCCTCCTTGGTGACGATACGAAGGGTATACCTGTATTTGCGGGCAAGGGCTGTGGCATTGTCAATATGATCCACCAGCACAAACCGCCCAAGTAGATATCCAATCAAATCATTGTACGCATCGTCTGCATCCACCAGCTCCGACGCCAGCCCAATCACACCCGGCTCTTTAAAGACTGCCGCATCATAGGTTTTGTTTCTGGAAGATATGTTGGTAAGGGGGAGAAAAGTCGCCCTTCCATACCGGTTTTTCTTCAGATATGCAATCAAATCCTTTGCCGTCTTCTCATCCTTTGTGACAATATTTTGTATACTGCCGCCCAGTGCGGTTTCCACCGCTACCTCATATTCCTTCTTCACGGAAATAATATCTGCCACAACACCCACAATCCCCGGATGTGTATCCTTGCGCTCCATGACTCTTCGGATACTCTGTCCATATCCCTCATAGCGCTCTGTAATATTTTTCAGGGAGTTCAGGCGGGAATTTTCCATATGGTATCTGGCTGTGATACTTTCCTGCTCCCCATGCAGCGCCTCCAGCTCCTTATTTATCCGCTGCACATGCTCATAGTGGGCATCGTTTAATTTATTAATGGCAATAATCTTATCGGAAATCTCCAACAGATTTTGTTTCTCCCGCTCCATGGCTTCATCCAGTGCCGCCGCCTCACTCTTATTTTTTAAAATCTGCTGGGTAAGCTCGGCTTTCTGTATAGAATTTTGTTCCAGCAATGTCTGGAATTTCTGTTTCTGGGCGCCAACCTTTGAGTTTTCACTCATGTAATCTTTGATGGCACGGTTGCAGGATTCCAGCTTCGCCTCGGTTTTTTCCAGTTCACTCTGCAGTGCCTGGCTTTCTTTTTCCGTCTCCTCCTGAAGCGCGCGAAGTGTTGCCACCTTCTCATCCGCCTCTTCTTTCTGCGCCTGATATTTCTCCTGCTCCCGCCTGGATGCGTCCAGTGTCTTCTGGATGCTCTTTATGCGCTCCCCAAAATGTCCCTCACTCTGTTCGGCCGCATGAATCTGCTCTTTTAGAACCTTGATATCTCCACCCATCTGTTTTACATGCAGGCTGTTCTCCGTGACATTCTTCCGTTTCTCTTCCACCAGATGATTCTTTTCCTCCATCTGACGTTCCACCACATCGTATTCCGCCTTTGTTCTGGCAAATTCATCCTGCACTGCAGCCAGGTCTTTCCCGGCTATTCCGATATTTTCTTCCACCACGTCCACATCTTTGTGTATCCGCTCGTAATCCATCAAAAACACATTGATATCCAGCTTTTTTAAGGAATCCCGGAGTGCCAGATATTCCCTGGCTTTCTCCGACTGCTTTTCCAATGGTCCCACCTGTTTTTCCAGCTCCG
>CAZSGT010000084.1:0-7311 GCA_964606215.1 uncultured Lachnospiraceae bacterium | reverse complement strand
CCGTCTCCAGCGCTATGACCCATGGCGTTATGGGATGCACGCCCTGGTGCAAACAGGATTCCGTAAAGTTTCTGTGTCCCGTTCCAGGATACGACAGACATTTTAAGATTACAGAGTTTTTTGGCATTGAGATGATAAATATTCCACTTTATGATGACGGTCCGGATATGGACATGGTGGAACAGTATGTAAATAACGATTCTGCGGTAAAAGGTATCTGGTGTGTGCCGAAATACTCCAACCCAACTGGAATTTCCTATTCAGATGAGGTGGTAAGACGTTTTGCAAATCTTAAGCCGGCGGCAGAGGACTTCCGTATCTACTGGGATAATGCGTACTGCATCCACCATCTGTATGAGGAGACGCAGGATGAGATTTTGAACATACTGGATGAGTGTGAGAAAGCAGGAAATCCGGATATGGTATATATTTTTTCATCTACGTCCAAGATTAGTTTTCCGGGTTCCGGCGTGTCTGCCATCGCCGCATCCCTTGACAATGTAGAATATATCAAGAGCCAGATGAGCATCCAGACCATTGGATATGATAAGATTAATCAGCTCAGACATTCCCGGTTCTTCAAAGATATTGAGGGATTACAGAAGCATATGAAGCTCCATGCCGAGCTGTTGCGTCCAAAGTTTGAGGCAGTGCTGCAGACATTGGAGAACGAACTTGCAGGGTTGGAGATTGGCAGCTGGATTAAGCCAAGAGGAGGATATTTTATCTCCTTTGATTCCCTTCCAGGCTGTGCAAAAGAGATTGTCGCAAAATGTAAAGCTCTTGGTGTTGTGCTGACCGGTGCAGGCGCTACTTTCCCATATGGCAAGGATCCGGATGACTCCAATATCCGTATTGCCCCCACATTCCCTACACCAGAGGAAATGCAGCAGGCAGCAACGGTATTTGTGCTTTGTGTAAAATTGGCCAGTGTAGAAAAATACTTGTCAGAGAAATAGAATACTACAAGGAATTGGACTCCGGCTGTTCACAGAGGTATACATTTTCGTCCAACAGGATTTCCCGGCGAAAACGGTCTCTGTCTACATTGCCGGAGATTCCACGTACTCTGCCACGGTCAGTATATTGCCATCCGCTGTAGCGGCTCCATGGATTTTCCATATCGGGACGGGATACCCCATAATCTGCAATCCAGAGCGGATATCTGCGGAAGCGGTCATCTGCAAAATGTGTGGAGGCGTTGGAGGCGTCACTGTAAAGCGCTGGGATATGTCCGGTTTCTTTTTCCAGCGTGGTTAAAAATTCATATGAAATTTCACGTATTTCCGGCGTTGTCAAATCGCCGAATACTTCAAAGTCCATAGCAGGTCTTGCATGTTGTCTTTTTCCCCGGATGTGGGAGGCAAAATAATGAGCCTCTGCCCTGGCTTCGGTTTCATTCCGGGCAGTCACGTAGTGGTAAAAGCCAACAGCAAGATCTGCTTTTATGGCTTCTCTGTAATTGCGTTCAAATTCCGGGTCCACATAGCCAGTGCCCTGTGTTGCCTTAATGTAGACAATACGGATTCCTGCGTCACGAACCCGTTCAAAGTCAATTCTCCCTTCCCATGCACTGACATCTATACCTTCGTGCAGCGTATTTCGATTCATGGCGTAAACCCCCTTTGTGTAATTGCATTTCGTATTGTTGCTCATAATAACGTATGCATGGGCATGAAAAGATGTGACATTGGTAAATATATCCAGCAGTCATTAACAAAATTTAATATCCTGGTATCTTGACTATATTATGGTAAATAGATACAATGAAATTGTGGCTAAAAATCTATTTAGGAGTGATACCAGTAATATGAAAAAAACAGTAATTTTCGTCTTGGCGATGGGACTTTCATTAAGTCCGCTTTCATGTTATGCCATAGACGGTAAGGTGGATGCAAAAGATACCACAGTGGAACGTATCACTGTACCCGAATATACCAATGATGCATTGGAGATGGGGGGGCCAAAAGGGAAAGGGCAGTCTGGGGAGGCGGATATGGAAACACCACCTGTGACTACCACAGAGCCGGAACAGCCAGTGCCAGGTCCCACGGGAGTACTGCCCACAGCTGTGCCAACATCATCGCCTACGGCCAGTCCGAAAGCCACAGAGAAGCCAAAAAAGGAAAAGGTTCACACTTACCAGGTGAAGAAAGTAAAGGGCAAAAAACAAATCGTAAATGAAAAGGGCAAAAAAGTCAAAAAGTCCTTTGTTACAGTAAAAAAGAAAACTTATTACTGCGATAAAGCCGGCAGGGTAGTATATGGCTGGTTTCAAAAAGGAAAACAATATTACTATGCCAGCCGGAGCAGCGGCGTCATACAAAAGAAGAAAAAGGTAGACGGCATCCGGGTAAAAAAAGACGGAAAAGCGGTAAAGAGTAAGGCAAACGTGGCGAAAATCAAAACCATGATTTATGCCAGAAAGCAAGTGGCTCTTATCACAAAGGAGTCGGACAGTAAATCCCAAAAGCTGAAGAAATGTTTTGACTGGGTTATTTCCTTCCCTTATGTGCAGCACCGCAAGTTAGATAATATATATAAAAATAAAGGGTGGGAAGTCACCTTTGCACAGGATATTTTTACCAGAGGAGGAGGATGCTGTGTGTCCGATGCGGCCGCTTTTGGCTTTTTGGCCAAGGAGTGCGGCTACAGTAATGTCTATGTCGGGCACGATACCAGTCATGGATGGACGGAGATTAAAGGGCGTGTTTATGACCCTCTGTTTGCAGAGGCAAAAGATTACGATAAATATTACAATTGTTCCTATAAGACATATGGACTCTGGTGTGTGGGGAAACGAAAGCTGTAAACAGTTGTGCACTGCCAGTGGTTGTCTGTGTTGTGGAAGGAACAGGAATCACGGGGGAAAACGCAGTGCAGGAATGGGGTAAATCATGAAAATACAGAGGATACAGAGGATGCAAAGGATGCAAAGGATGTGTTCTCTGGCGGCAAAAACCGGGATGGTCTTGCTGCTGGTTATGACATCCTTACTATATAGTGTAAATGTGAATGCAGCGCCGGATTCGGAGGGAGAGCAGCCAACCTCCCAGCCGGAGAGGGCGGTACTTACTGTCGAGGCTGCAAAAAATGGTAAGGCCGCCAAAGTGTCCTGGAATCTTTCCGGGATACCCGGCGTAGAGCGATATAAGATTTTCCGGTCAAAGAAAAAAAATACTGGATACGAAAAAATTTCCGAGTGCTATACATGGCAACAGATAGCATACCTGGAGGATTTTGGAGTTGATAGAGGAAATGTCTATTACTACCGGCTGGATGCAATAACCTATGATGGCAGGCAGATTGCTGGAGAACCAGTGACCTACGTATGTCCGTTAGAGAAGGTGGACGGTGTGCGTCTGGCACGTTATTCCACTTCCAGTGTGAAGGTAACATGGAACAAAGTCAAAAAGGCAAAATATTACCGGGTATACATGGCGAAAGGAAAACATGGCAAGTATCGGAAGATTGGCTGTACGAAAAAGCTTTGGTACCGGGCAAAAGGAATGAAGAACAAGAAGGATTATTATTTTAAAGTTCAGGCTTGTGTCCGGAAGAAGACTTCTCCCGCAGATGCACCCCTGTCTGGGCGAAAACATATCAAAACCCGGACTTTTACCCGGACCACCATATTTGCAGGAGATTCTATTACCACCGGGCTTTCCATTTATCATACCATGGATGAGATGCATATCGGCGGCAAAAAAAAGGTGGTGGCGGCAAAGGGGCTCAACACCATTACTTTCCGTACAAAACGTGTATTTGACGGCAAATCCGGGCTTAGCCGGGTGATTGCATACCGTCCGTACCGGGTGTATCTGATGCTTGGCATCAACGAGATTCATTACCGGTCGACCAAGGAGGTTATTGCCGAATATGAGGATATGGTGGACACCATAAAAGAGGAGTGCCCGGGTACAGATATCGTGTTACTGGCGTGTTCTCCCGTGACAAAGGAGGAACAGGTCCACAATCCCGGTTTTGGACAGATTTCAGGCTTTAACCAGAAGTTGAAATCACTGGCAAAGAAAAAGGATATTAAATTCTATGACTATACCGGATTTTTAAAAGATTCGGAGGGGAATTTAAAGAGCCAGTATGCGGCGGCGGACGGATATCACTGGAATGTCTCTGCCTATGAGAAGTTCGCACAGATTATGGAAAAATACGACAAATCATTAGATAAATAATTTTAACAGAAAGGATACGAAGATAATGAAACAGATAAAAAATATCAAAGTAAAGAAATTGTGTTCCCTGGTTTTAGTAACTGCACTTTTAGTAACCGGACTGGTATGTCAGCCGGCAAAGACCGCCCAGGCGGCGCCAAGCTGTAAGTCTTTGGCAAAAGCCGCATTAAAATCCACGGGAGGCACTTCCTATCTGAAATATACTTCCAAATCCGCAAAGGATTTTGGCGCACTGGGAAAATCCGCCAGAAAAAAAGTCAAATCCATTATATATCTGTTTGATGATAAGGAAGTTTACAGCGTATGTGTAATCAAAGCAAAAAAGACTTCCGGTGCAAAATCTTTATTAAAAACTTTAAAAAAGTATATGAAAAATAACTGTAGCAGTGATTATTATATGAGCGATTATACAGAAACCGAACAGGCAGTGTTAAAAAATGCTATCTGCGGCAGAAAGGGAAAATATGTCTGGTATATTGCCATGTCTGAAAATAAGGATGTAAACACCAGCGGACAGAAGGCAATAAAAAAGAAATTTTAAAAAGGGGATACCATGGTTTTTAGCAGTTTTGTTTTTTTATTCCGTTTTCTCCCTGTAGTTTTGCTGGCATATTATATTTGTCCAAAATCCTGGCGCAATCTCATTTTATTTCTTAGCAGCCTGGTATTTTATGCATGGGGAGAACCCATATATGTTTGTTTGATTTTGTTGTCCACAGTGGTGGATTATGTGGCGGGCAGGATGGTTGCCCGTTTTAAGGAACAGGATCAGATGGGGATGGCAAAGCTTTGTGTTCTATGTTCTGCACTGATTAATCTGGGACTGTTGGGATTTTTCAAATATGGTTCTTTTGTACTGGAAAATATACATCGGTTTACGGGAATGGCAGTGCCGTCGCTTGACTTGGCACTGCCTGTTGGCATTTCTTTTTATACATTCCAGACCATGTCCTATACCATTGATGTGTATCGGGGAGATGCGAAAGTACAGCGTAATTTTATTAGTTTTGGCGCTTATGTGGCATTGTTTCCACAGCTGATTGCCGGACCAATTATCCGATACAAAAGCGTGGCGGAGCAGATGAACCACCGGAAAGAGACGGTGGATGGTTTCTTTTCCGGTCTCATACGGTTTATGGCAGGGCTTGGAAAGAAAGTTCTGATTGCCAATCAAATCGGGGAACTCTGGAATCAGATAGCGTCTACCGCTACGGGAGAGCTTACAACGGGAGCCGCCTGGCTTGGGGTGCTGGCTTTTACCCTGCAGATATACTTTGACTTTTCCGGATACTCGGATATGGCAATTGGGCTGGGAGCCATGTTTGGGTTTTCTTTTCCCGAAAATTTCCGCTATCCTTACGAGTCTAAAAGTATCACGGAGTTCTGGCGCAGATGGCACATTTCTCTGGGCACCTGGTTCCGGGAATATGTCTATATCCCTCTGGGAGGAAACCGTAAAGGACCAGCCAGACAGATGTTGTACATTGCTATTGTGTGGCTGCTGACCGGACTCTGGCATGGCGCATACTGGAATTTTGTCCTGTGGGGCGTGTACTATGGAATTTTGCTGGTTATGGAAAAACTTTTCTTAAAGAAACTGCTGGATATCCTTCCGGCGTGGATAGGGCATATCTATACGCTGTGTATCGTGGTAGTGGGCTGGAGTATTTTTGCGTGGCCGGATATGGCAGATGCAACGGGTTATATGAAAGCAATGTTGTTCCATAGCAGTGCGGGACTAATCAATTCAGATGCCCTGTATTTACTTGTATCTTACGGGGGATTGCTGGCGGCTGCCATCATCGGTTCCACCTCCCTGCTGCACCGTGTGGTGGCAGGAAGGCTTTTTCCGGAACATACGGAAAGAAGAGCAGTGGCAGGGGTGGTATTTATTCTTGTAATGTTTGCCGCCTGTGTTGCCATGCTTGTAAATTCTTCCTACAATCCATTCCTGTATTTTCGTTTTTGATAAATATGGTAACCATGAGAAATGAGGTTTTTATATGAAAAAAATACAAATAGCGGGAATTGTCCTGTTCATTCTTTTGCTGCTGGTATGCAGTCTGGCAACGCTGGTGCTGCCGGACAGGCTGCAGTCTGATATGGAGAACAGGGACCTTGCCACAAGGCCTTCCCTGTCACTGCAAGCTGTACAATCTGGAATGTTTCAGACCGACTATGAGACATATTTAAGTGACCAGATGCCGTTTCGTGACAGCTGGGTAAGCCTTGCCTCCTGCATAGAATATGCGGAGGGGAAAAAGGATATTAATAATGTGTATATGGCATCCCAGGGATATCTTATTGAGAAAACAGACAAGAATGGGGTGGATAAAGAACAGGTGGAAGAAAATGTCAGGTATCTGACAGACTTTTTAAATGATTCTGCAGAGGTTTTGGGCACAGACCATGTACGTTGTCTGATGGTTCCCTCCAAAGCCACAGTACTTGCCGGAAAACTTCCTGCCTATGCTGCGTATGAAACGGAGGATTCCCTCATAGCGTCCATAAAAAAATCGTTGGAACAGCCGGAAGTATTTCTGGATTTACGTCCGATACTTTCTGCCCATTCGGAGGAATATATATTTTACCGGACCGATCACCACTGGACAACACTGGGGGCATTTTATGCATATGAGGCGCTGCAGGCATCACTGGAAAAGAAAGCGCCGGAGATAAACGATTACCAGCGGGAGAGTGCATTTACAGACTTTTATGGGACTACCTATAACAAGGCCCATATCCCGGTGAAACAGGATACGGTAGAAATTTTTCACAACAAAATAGAACAGCCGCTTTCCGTTGTCAGGGCTGGAGAAAATGCTGTAGATTCCTGTTATTTTACAGATAAGGCGTTACAGGGCTTTAACCGATATGATGTTTTCTTTGGTGGAAATACCTCCCGCATTACCATAGATACCAAAGCAGGCACCGGAAAGACTTTACTGGTGCTGAAGGATTCCTTTGCAAATTGCTTTGTACCGTTTTTGACGGGAGAATACGATAGAATCATTCTGTTGGATTATCGGTATGGCAAACAGCCAGTCAGCCAGGTTGTAGAGGAAAATAACGGGGTTACCGATGTGCTGGTGCTATATAATACAGATAAATTTAAACA
>CAZSGT010000083.1:0-7335 GCA_964606215.1 uncultured Lachnospiraceae bacterium | reverse complement strand
TAGCTGTCGGACATGAGGCTAGAAGAATGCTTGGAAGAACTCCTGGAAATATTGTTGCAACAAGACCTTTAAGAGATGGTGTTATTTCAGACTATACTGTTACTGAAAAAATGCTTAAATATTTTATAAATAAAATAGGAAAAAAATCTATATTTTCTCCTAGAATAATGATTTGTATACCATCTCAAGTTACAGAAGTAGAAAAAAAAGCTGTTATAGATGCAGCTTCAAATGCTGGTGCTAGAAGAGTTTATTTAATTGAAGAACCAATTGCAGCAGCTATAGGAGCAGGAATAGATATATCAAAACCTTGTGGTAACATGATTGTAGATATCGGTGGAGGTACGTCCGACATTGCCGTGATTTCTCTTGGAGGCACGGTAGTGAGTACATCTATAAAAATTGCGGGAGACGATTTTGACGAGGCGATTGTCCGCTACATGCGCAAAAAACATAATCTGCTTATCGGTGAGAGGACAGCGGAGGATATTAAGATTAATATTGGTTCAGCATTTCCACGTCCAGAAGTGGAGACTATGGACGTCAGGGGGCGTAATCTCATAACCGGACTTCCCAAGACCATTACGGTAACATCCGAAGCGACCGAAGATGCATTGAAAGAGACTACTTCCCAGATTGTGGAAGCTGTACACAGTGTGCTGGAGCAGACGCCTCCGGAGCTTGCTGCGGATATTGCAGACCGGGGTATTGTTCTGACAGGTGGTGGAAGTCTTCTCTACGGCTTGGAGGAGTTGATTGAGAAACGGACAGGCATTACCACCATGACAGCTGAGGAGCCTATGACAGCAGTGGCGATTGGTACTGGTAAGTTTGTTGAATTCCTGGCAGGCGGCAACCACGAGGAGGAGTAGTGGAATCGCAATTGGATAATTTCAGGCTATATTATAATTGAATCATATCCACATAGGAAGTGTGGGTGAAAATGGAAGGATTCCAGTGAAACGGCGCCTTCCATTTTTTGTTGAACAGGGAAATGCTTTCTGTTTTCCTGTATGAAAGCCATTCGCTTTGGAAAGATAGATAAATTTCCACGAAATGGCAGACAAAATTTTATTTATATGTTAAGCTATTAAAAGAAGTATGACGATATATTTAGTAATGGGGGATTATGCCCCGTAACCGTGAATGAAAGAGTGGACGGATGCCAAGGCAGACCCCACAGAAATGGAGAGCTTATATGATACGAGGTTTGTATACAGCATACACCGGCATGAGTACAGAGCAGAAACGGCTGGATATCATATCGAATAACATTGCCAATTCGGCTACGATAGGATATAAGGAAGAGAGTGTTACCAGCCAGAGCTTTGATAAAGTGCTTGGGATTAAGATTAAAGACGGTTCCGAGATGTATTTGGACAGACCCATTGGCAAGATGAGCCTGGGCGTAAAGATTGGAGAGGTTTACACCGATTACGGTCAGGGGTCTCTGCGCTCCACCGGCAATACATATGACCTTGCTATTGAGGGTGACGGATTTTTCGGTCTGGCTGTGACCAACCGTGCTGGAGAGACTTCTATCAAATATACCCGCAACGGCAATTTTAAGTGCACACGGGACGGTTACATTGTGGACGATGATGGCAACCGCCTGCAGGGCAGCAGTGGAGATGTGCAGGTTCCCACCGACGCCGCAGAGATTGCTATTGGTCTGGACGGACAGATATTTGCAGATGGCGTACTGGTAGGACAGATTAGCCTGTATGATTTTGCAGATTATGATTATTTGGATAAATACGGAGACAGTATGTATCAGACTGTAGATGGTGCTACCATGATTGCGGCAACCGGCGCCATGCACCAGGGATATACGGAGCAGTCCAATGTCAATGTGGTTTCCGAGATGGTAGATTTAATTACGATTACCAGAGCATATGAGGCAGGACAGAAGGTAATCCAGACGGAAGATGAACTGCTCAGCAAGAGTGTGAATGAAGTTGGAAAACTGGGATAATCGTAAATGAAACTGTGATATAAACGGCGGATTCGCCGGAATGGAGGAAGAGATATGTTACGTTCATTGTGGACAGGTGCTTCAGGAATGATTGCACAGCAGGAAAATGTAGATACGATTGCAAACAATCTGGCGAATGTTAACACTACTGGATACAAAAAGGAAAAGACAGAGTTTAAGTCTTTGTTGTACCAATCTATTCAGAAACATTCCACGGACAGCAATGGAAAATTAAAGCCAGTGGGCGTGCAGGTTGGTCTTGGCGTCCGCAGCTCCGCAATTACATCCCAGTTTAAACAGGGAGCATTTTTGGAGTCAAGCGGTGCGTATGACTTTGCCATCGAAGGAGATGGAATGTTTCGTGTACAGATGGCGGATGGAAATATTGGATATACCCGTAACGGTAACTTCAAGCTGTCTGTGGGCACCAGCGGTATGACTCTTTGTTCCAGCGAGGGATATCCGGTATTGGATGTAGACGGCAACCCGATTGTATTTAGTGATCCGGATTTTGATGCTAACAAGCTTTCTTTTGACCAGTATGGAAACATCATGTATAAAGATGACAGGAATAATTATCAACCCATGGGGATTCGCATCAGTCTTGCACAGTTTAATAATCCGGCTGGTTTGACGAAGGTTGGAGACAGTTTGTTTATTCAGAGTGCAGCGTCCGGTGAGCCCAGGATTGAGACAGTGGATGGCGGCATTAAAGTAAGTAAGATTGTAAAGGGATATCTGGAAGGTTCCAATGTGCAGGCGGTAGACGAGATGGTAGATTTGATTGTTGCACAGCGTGCATATGAGATGAACTCCAAGATTATCACGGCATCCGATGAGATGTTGCAGCAGGCAAACAGCTTACGCAGATAATAGTTTACCGGAGAAAGGAAGATTCATATGAGTTCAATTTTAGATACTTCTTCATATTACAATTACACCAACGCGGCTTCTGCCGCAGCGACGGATACCTATAAGACCACCAAACTGGAGAACACGCTGAACAAAGCGGGTGATACATATACCGACGAAGAATTGATGGATGCATGTAAGCAGTTTGAGACATATTTTGTACAGAAAGTGTTTGAGGAGATGCAAAAGACCGTTCACAGGGAAGAGGACGACAATGCATACATGAAACAGTTTGGAGATATTCTGACCCAGGCATATGCAGAGAATGTTACAGAGAGCGGTCAGCTTGGAATTGCACAGACTTTGTACGATTCCATGAAACGGAACATGTAATTTGGAGGAACGAAACGCAGTGGAGGATACATTTGAGGGATATGTAGAGAAAATACGGTTTCGCAATGAGGAAAATGGCTACACGGTATTGTCTTTAGTCAACGGCGACGAGGAGATGGACTGTGTAGGCATTTTTGCGTATATCAGCGAAGGCGAATACATAGAGGTGCATGGCAAAAAAGTCGTGCACAAGATATATGATGAGCAGATTCAGGTGAAAAGCTATGAGGTGAAAACGCCGGAGGACAGCATGGCAGTGGAGCGTTACCTTGGTTCTGGTGCCATTAAAGGCATTGGGGCGGCGTTAGCGGCCCGCATTGTCCGAAAATTTGGCGGTGATACATTCCGGATTATGGAGCAGGAACCGGAGCGTCTGGCGGAGGTCAAAGGAATCAGCGATAAGATGGCGCGGAAAATCTCGGAGCAGTTTGAGGAGAAACGGGAAGCCAGAGAAGCGATGGTCTTTTTGCAGAAATACGGCATAAGCATGAATCTTGCCGTGAAAATCCACGCCACATACAAGGACAGGATGTATGAGGTTTTAAAAGAAAACCCCTACCGTCTGGCGGAAGATATTCCTGGTGTGGGATTTAAAATTGCGGATGAAATCGCGAGGAAGGGCGGGTTTGGCAGTGATTCCATGTTTCGCATTCAGGCGGGAATCATGTATGTATTGGGCAGGGCAGGCGGCAATGGCCACTGTTATCTGCCGGAGAGGGAGCTGATATCCCAGGCGTCGGAGGTGCTGCTGGTATCTGGGGAAAAGGTGCAGGAAGCTTTGGAGGGCATGACCTTCGACAAGCGTCTGATACGGAAACAGCTGGGGGAGGAGATGGTGCTTTACACTTCCACCATGTACTATATGGAATTAAACTGCGCCCGAATGCTGTTGGACTTAAATATTGGATTTAATGTGGATGAGAATAGATTACAGAAGAAGCTGGCACATCTGGGAGACGGGGAAGAGATTCAGTTAGATAAACAGCAAAAGCTGGCGGTGCAGGAGTCCTTACGAAATGGACTGCTGGTGATTACAGGAGGACCAGGAACTGGTAAAACCACCACAATCCGCACGATGATTCGTATTCTGGAATCGGAGGGCTTGGAAATTTTGCTGGCGGCGCCCACCGGCAGGGCGGCAAAGCGCATGTCAGAGACCACCGGATACGAGGCGCAGACCATTCACAGGCTGTTGGAGTTAAACGGTTCCCCGGAAGGAGAGAAGCAGACCATGCGTTTTGAGCGCAACGAACTGAACCCCTTGGAGACGGATGTATTGATTGTGGATGAGATGTCCATGGTGGATATCCATCTTTTGTATGCCATGTTGAAGGCGGTGGTGGTGGGAACCCGTCTGATTTTTGTGGGAGACGTGAACCAGCTGCCTAGCGTGGGGCCAGGCAATGTGCTTAAGGATATTATACGGGGGCATTGCTGCAATGTGATAAAATTGACTAAGATTTTCCGGCAGGCGCAGGAAAGTGATATTATTGTCAATGCCCACAAGATTAACAATGGCGAGCAGATTGTCATGGATAACAAAAGCCGGGATTTTTTCTTATTAAAGAGAAGCGACAAAAATGCCATTATTAGTGTTATGATTCAGCTGGTACAGGAAAAGATGCCCAAATATGTGGATGCCACGCCCAATGACGTCCAGATTTTGACACCGATGCGCAAGGGAGAGCTGGGAGTGGAGCGGCTGAATGTGATTTTGCAGCAATACTTTAACCCTCCATCCCCGGATAAGCCGGAGCGGGAATTTCATGGTACGATTTTCCGTCTGGGAGATAAGGTGATGCAGATTCGTAACAATTATCAGATAGAATGGGAAGTGCGAAACCGGTTTGACGTTGTGGTGGAGCAGGGCGCCGGAGTGTTCAACGGAGACTGCGGTGTGATTTCGGAAGTGAATGCCTTCGCCGAGACAGTGGATGTGACTTTTGAGGAGGGAAAAACGGTTACTTATGGCAGCAGTAACCTGGATGAGTTGGAGCTTGCCTATGCCATCACAATTCATAAATCCCAGGGAAGCGAGTATCCGGCAGTGGTGATGCCGGTGTTAAGCGGACCGAGAATGCTGTTTAACCGGAATTTATTATATACGGCAGTGACACGTGCGAGAAAATGTGTGACGATTGTGGGAAGCGAAGAGATGGTGCGCAGTATGATTGACAATGTAAATGAACAAAGACGGTATTCCAGTCTGGACATCCGTCTGGCAGAGATGATGGAGGAGGGAGAGCCATTTTCCATAGGGTGATTGAACAATTTTTCCCAAGCCGCTGTGGAGTGTGCGATGGACTGATAAAGGGGAATGATGGAGTGTGTGAAGCATGCAGGCAGAGTCTGCCCTATATCGGAGGCAGGATATGCATGAAGTGCGGCAAGCCGGTGTCTGAGGATGCGGAATATTGCCTGGACTGCAAAAAATGGGAGCGCTGTTTTACCAGTGGCCGCGCTGTATTTTTATATGATGAGAGCATGCGGGAGGCCATGGGGCGGTTTAAGTATCAGGGAAGATGTGAGTATGCTTCTTTTTACGGAGAGCAGATTGCCATCCGTCTGGGAGAGCAGATTCGCAGATGGGATGCACAGGCGTTAGTTCCCGTGCCGCTGCATGACGCCAGGAGACGGAAGCGGGGATATAACCAGGCAGAGCTTTTGGCAGTGGAAGTGGGGAAACGGCTGGATATTCCAGTTCTTTCAGGATATGTAACCAGGGAGCGGAAAACGGCGCCGCAAAAAGAATTGGATTTTAAAGAGCGAAACCGGAATCTGGCAAAGGCGTTTCATATTTCAAAAGAACAGAGGAGGTTGTATCCACACTTAAAACGTGTTATAATAATAGATGATATATATACAACCGGGAGTACAGTACACTATTGTGCCAAATGCCTTTTAGACGCAGGTGTTTCACAGGTTTATTTTGTGAGTGTCTGTATCGGGGAGAATGAATAAGGAGGAAGAATGCATGGATGTGAGAACTTGTAAACGATGTGGCAGCTTGTTTAATTTTACGGGGCAGATGCCGCTTTGTCCGGCTTGCACCAAGGCGTTAGAGGAGCTTTTTCCAAAAGTTAAACAGTTCATATATGATAACCCAGGTGCACATATTGACCAGGTTGCAAAGGAGTGCGGCGTTTCTGTATCCATTATTAAACGATGGGTCAGAGAGGAACGTCTGACGTTTGCGGAAGGTTCTTCGGTAGGACTGGACTGTGAGAAGTGTGGAAAGACCATTCTTACAGGACGGTATTGCCAGGAGTGTAAGAGAACGGTGCAGGATGAGCTTGGTTCTGTGTATCAGAAGCCAAAGGTGGTTGCTGCGGCTCCAAAATCACAGAGCTCCAGTGGTAAGATGCGATTTATTGGCAAATAATTAAATAGGAGGTGCTATGGTGCCGCAGAAAATATGTGAGGGGAAAGTTTTTGTGGAAGCGTTCGTTGTGATTACCAGGCAGCTGGCCTCCTTTGATTTAGTGTATGAGGAATGTGCAGATTGGGATATTGAAGGCGGTTTCATATGTCTCATACATACCAGGGGAGCTATTAATTTACGTGTTGCTTGTCATATGAACCCTGAATTTTCACGGGAGATTGTGTCGAAGATGTATGGAGGAGATATAGATAATATGCAGGAGATGAAGCTATATCTTAATGAGTACATGAATATTGTATGTGGATATGCAGTTTCGAGACTGAATGACACTACAGGGACACGTTCAAGGATATCCGTTCCACAGATGATTGTAGCGGATTGTGAGGGAAATACTTTCCAGGAGATGGAAGGAGAGCATTATTGTTTTTCTTCAAATTATGGAGATATAAGAGTATGTATAAATCCAGTAGATGACAAGGAGGACTAAATATGAGTAAAAAAGCAACGATTTTGGTGGTGGACGATTCGCCATTCGCTTCGAAACAGATTAAAGACCTGGTAGAGAAGGCAGATTATGAAGTAATTGCTTACGCAAAGAACGGTGAAGAAGGAATCCAGATGTATGAGGAGTTACATCCGGATATTGTCATAATGGACATTATCATGCCGGGTATGGATGGTATAGAAACGGCAGGAATTATTGTTAGCCGTGATAAAAATGCGAGAATTATGA
>CAZSGT010000082.1:0-7368 GCA_964606215.1 uncultured Lachnospiraceae bacterium | reverse complement strand
CGAAGCTCTTTAAGGGGAAAGGGAATGCAAAGCTGAAGGTTAAATAGGCTGATTATATAATGATAAGCGGACGGAGCGTGCCTGCACGTGAAGGCGCAAAAAAATCATAATGCGAAGCATTGGAATATAATGTTGGAATAGGATTTGCACGGACAAGCAAAATCTATTCCAACATTATTACTTTATAATATGCAAAAACTTTGTATTTTCCCTCGACAAAATAAGAAAAATGCGATATACTGTTGACAATAGCAAAATAGGCTCATATTGAAAGGATTCAAGTGAGGTGAGGTGTAATGGATTACAATGTTTATAACTATTTAACAGCTAATTATGTACCTCGTGCTACCAGTAAGTATGACGTGCACAAAAAAAGTGAGCTGAGGGATATTGTCTCTGAAATTTTGGAGTCAAATAGAAATTCACCGCTCTTTTTGGTGAAGTTATCCGAACGCAAGCAGGACTATGCGCTGGATTTGAAAGAAACTGCTATTGAAACAGAGGCAGCGCTCACATCGATGCACGAAGATGGTATCAAGAGTGTGTTTGCACTCCGGGAAGCCTACTCGGAGGATGAGAAGAGTGTAGCGGCAAAGGTAGTTAATCAAAATGCCGATTTGCCGATGGAGTTTGATTTGCAGGTCCGCAGGCTTGCAAAGTCCCAGAGGAATACAGGTGCGGAATATTTCACAGACAGCAAGGGATTGTCGGAGGGTATCTATGCGTTCCGGCTGCAGTCCGGTGATGGTATGTATGATTTCCAGTACCGTATCCGCAAAGAGGACACACAGGGAATGGTTATGGAAGGGTTATCTTCCTTTATCAATAAAGCAGATGCCGGCGTCAGGGCTTCTGTAGATTACAGCAGCGGAAATGGCAAAGCATCTCTCAGGCTTACAGCCGTTGAGACAGGGACTGCCCAGGCGTTTTCCCTGAAGGATACAACCACTGCATCAGATGGCAGGGGGATTGTTTCTTATTACAGGTTGAACAATGTAGACAGACCAGCAGAGGATGCCGTGGCGGTCATCAATGGACAGGAAAAGACTTCCCAGTCAAATTCGTTCCTGTTAAATCGTGCGGTTAATATTTCGCTGCATAAGACAACTGACGATGCAGTGCATATTTCGTACCGGCCGGATGCAGACAAGATTTTAAAAGGTATTCGTGATGTTATACATGATTACAATCAGTTGATGGATAAGACAAATATCTATGCTCATCAGACTGGGTATATATCCAGGCTTGCCGCGGAGCTTCGGGGGGTAGTGACTCCGTATATCAATGAGCTGGAGGCAAGCGGCATTACCATGAGCGGTGAGGGCAAACTGGTGATGGCGGAAACTCTTGCTTATGACAGTGCATTGCAGGGAGATATGGAAGAATTGTTCGACCATAAAAAACCAAACTCCTTTGCTTCCAGATTTTTAACCAAGGCACATGAGATTAAGTTAAACCCGATGGAATATGTGGAAAAAATAATGGTTGCTTATCCAGATACGTCCAAGCCTGCCGAGGGATATGCCTATATTACATCGAAGTATAGCGGAATGCTGTTTAGCTCATATTGCTAGTTTGACGAAATATGAATGGTACAGCACACTAGTATATACTGTTCAATTATGGCGGATAACGGGTAGTGTACCAGAGGAGGAACTGCGATGACGAAAAAGGTTATTGTGTTTGCCGGGACAACAGAGGGAAGACTACTATGTGAATTTTTAGAAGATATGCAGATTGAATCCAAAATCTACGTGCCAGGGAAACTTGGCGAGGGGATTTTAGATTATATGGAGAAAAATACATCCTTTCAGGATATAGCGGTTGGGCATTTTAAAAAGGATGATTTAGAGAAAATTATGGATGAGGCCGGGTCTGCCATAGTGATAGATGCTACTTCTTCTTCTGAAGCGGAGCTTAAGACCATGTTGAAACAGGTCTGCAGGGAGAAGGGTGTAGAGTATTACCGGATGGTTCGCAAGACAAAGCCTTTGGATGATGTCATCAGTATGCCAAATACAAAAACACTGGTTTCGTATCTGAATAACTGTACTGGCAATATTCTGCTGGCAGTGAGGGAAAAGTATTTTGGAGACTTTACGGGGATAAAGGATTACCGTGAACGGGTATATGTCCGGGTGCCGGCAAAAAAAGATGTGATTGCCCTGTGCAATGAGCAGGGATTGGATGCGGAGCACATTATAGGCCTTAGCGGGGATTTGTCAGAAGATACCATATGCGCCCTTTTAAAGGAGTATCAGATTCATTATCTGGTGACCAGAGACACGGAAGACTATCAGGCATTTGAGCATAAACGGGTCAGTGCCAAGAGGGCAGGTACAGAGGTGGTTGTGATTGCCAGACCAAAAGAGGAGTCGGGCTACACATTGGAAGAGATTCGGGAATTATTTGTATAGAAACGCTCCGATTTTTAATAAGCAACGCCATCCACTTCGTTTTTGTCTGTGCTATCAATAGATATAACGATTTTTCGGGGGAGACAGATAATGGTCTCTCCCTTTTTGTTGATTTTTTTCTGATGCATGCAGAGCTTATCAGGGCAGTATGCTTCCGTCATGGAGACAAAGCCGTCACGGATTGTCAGGACGTTTGCATTCTTGTCATCGCTGGCGGGGATGGCAAAGCTGGTATCTTCATCCAGGGGAAGTGTCCTGCACACGGTGCCGTCCACGGTGACCACAACGGTGCCGCCATCTTCATGGTAATATACTTTATATAGGAAGAAACTGGACAAGGCAATAAGAAGACAGCCCGCCAGTAAATATAAATCTCCTTTTTTTACTCTATGGGAAATGTTCATTACAAACCTCATTTCTGGAATAGTATCCATGATGTTTAGGAATAGTATACAATGAATCCTGCAAAGAGGAAAGGCGTTTTGTTGTCAGGAAGGAGTTTTTGTAAAAATTCCTTGACTAGCAATCTGGACTATGATAAGATAGTTAGGCGATGTTACAGGTCTTTTTTTTATGCCTAAAAATGAATAGTCAGGATTTCCTGACACAATAATGGATTCGGAGGTGAAAATCGTGCGAGTAAAGATTACTTTGGCATGCACAGAATGCAAACAGCGTAACTACGATACGACGAAGGAGAAGCGAAATCATCCTGACCGTATGGAGACTAAGAAATATTGCAGATTTTGCAGAACACACACACTACACAAAGAGACGAAATAGTTTCTGGTGTGCATGAAAGGAAAGTGAAGATATGGGAGATTCTGAAAAGAAAACACAGTCTGCACCTAAGAAAGAAAAACCTACAAGAAAAACAAGTTTCTTAAAAGGCGTGAAGTCAGAGTTCAAAAAGGTAATCTGGCCGGACAAAGACAAAGCGATTAGGGAGACAACTGCTGTTGTTATTGTTACAGCAATTTTGGCTGTAGTTATTGCAATTATTGATACTGGACTTAAGATTGGTATCGATAAGATTCTTCAGATTGGGTAAAGGTGATGAATATGTCAGACACAGAAGCACGTTGGTACGTTGCTCATACTTATTCCGGATATGAGAATAAGGTGAAAATGGATATTGAGAAGACAGTGGAAAACAGAAATCTTCAGGACCAGATTCTGGAAGTGTCCGTTCCGATGCTGAGTGAGGAGGAAGAAAAGGGCGATACCAAGAGGACGGTTGAGAGGAAAATGTTCCCGGCATATGTGCTTGTTCATATGGTTATGAACGATGATACATGGTATGTTGTGCGCAATACCCGTGGTGTTACAGGCTTCGTGGGTCCTGGCTCCAAGCCGGTTCCCCTCACAGATGAAGAAATGATGAGCATGGGATTGGCATCCGGTAAGACATCATGTGAATTCAATATCGGAGATTCCGTAGTTGTGAAGAAAGGTGTTTGGGAAAACACCACAGGTATGATTAAGGCAATTAACCATGCCAATGAGACAATCACGATTAACGTGGATATGTTTGGTCGTGAAACACCTGTAGAAATAGCTTTTGCAGATGTAGAAAGAGTATAATTTATATTCAGTAAAATATACTTGATTTATTACAATAAGCTGTATCGCAAAGCGTAACAGCGTTTAAAATCATAGGAGGTTAGCGGAAATGGCTAAGAAAGTTGAAGGATATATTAAATTGCAGATTCCTGCTGCGAAGGCAACACCAGCTCCACCGGTTGGTCCTGCTCTTGGTCAGCATGGAGTGAACATTGTCCAGTTTACAAAAGAGTTCAATGCGAAGACAGCTGGACAGGAAGGTATGATTATCCCCGTAGTGATTACAGTATACCAGGATAAGAGTTTCAGTTTTATTACAAAGACGCCTCCGGCGCCGGTTTTGATTAAGAAAGCATGTAACATTCAGTCCGGTTCCGGTGTACCAAATAAGAATAAGGTTGCAACCATTACAAAGAAACAGATTCAGGAAATCGCAGAGCTGAAGATGCCGGATTTAAATGCAGCATCTTTAGAGGCGGCAATGAGCATGATTGCTGGTACAGCAAGAAGTATGGGAGTTACCGTAGAGGAATAATTCGCATTCATTTTTAGACATTGAAAAGACTGGTTTCATATTGAACGTTGTGGGAGGCAGTTCCCGCCGTTACTACCACTAGGAGGTTAATAACTATGAAAAGAGGAAAGAAATACGCAGAGGCTGCTAAATTAGTTGACAGAGCAGTGCAGTATGACACAGAAGAAGCTATTAGCTTAGTAAAGAAAACAGCTGTTGCAAAATTCGATGAAACAGTAGAGGCACATATCCGTCTCGGTGTAGATGGACGTCACGCAGACCAGCAGGTACGTGGAGCCGTTGTATTACCTCACGGAACAGGTAAGACTGTTCGTGTTCTGGTTTTCGCAAAGGGCGAGAAACTGGATGAGGCACAGGCAGCAGGCGCGGATTATGTTGGTGGCGAGGAACTCATTCCTAAGATTCAGAACGACGGATGGTTTGAGTTTGACGTTGTTGTAGCTACTCCGGACATGATGGGTGTTGTGGGCCGTCTGGGTCGTGTGCTTGGACCAAAAGGTTTAATGCCAAACCCAAAAGCCGGTACTGTAACAATGGATGTTGCAAAAGCTGTAAAAGATATTAAGGCCGGTAAAATTGAGTATAGACTTGATAAGACAAACATTATCCATGTTCCAGTTGGAAAGGTATCTTTCTCAGAGGAGCAGTTAAAGGATAACTTTGAGACTCTTATGGGAGCAATCATTAAAGCAAAGCCATCTTCCGCTAAGGGACAGTATCTCAGAAGTGTTACACTGGCTAGCACTATGGGTCCTGGAGTCAAAGTAAATACAATGAAGTTAGCATAAGATATGTGGCGATGAGGATACGCTATGCGCATCGATTTGTCACACTAAAAACGCTCTCCGCCCCACCGCGGAGGGCGTTTTTGGCTCTATAGGAAAGCTCGTTCTGTAGACTAAACAAGCTCTGCAGGAATGCACCAAATAGCAGACACTTAAAAGAAATTGGGTATTCAGATTTAATAAACTATGTTATAATGAGATACATAATGAGTAGAATTTTATTTTTACCAGCCGGTTTAATTACAAGGAGGGAATCGAAATGAAATGTAAAGTATTATTAACAGGAAACAATAACTCGGCAATAGATGATTTCTTTATACATATGGATGACAATTTTGAAGCGATGACTACTTCTGGCCGATATGAAGATATTATTCAACATATAAAATATTTTAATCCAGATGTGTTTGTATATTGCCTTTCTGATGAGACAGGAGAAGAGTTCAACAAGCTGCCGTTTATCAAAAACCGCTTAACGAAGGCTGGGATACCTTTTATATTAATTGGTTCTAAAAAGGAATGTGAAGATTTTGAAAAAATTGCTATCAATATACCTGATTTTGTCTTATTTAAACCGATTACCGTTAATCTCATTCAGGAAAAGATTATTAAATTTTTGAAAGAATGGAATAACGAAGAGGAGGGGGACACTGCCCAACAGCCAGAGGAGGTATCTCTGGAAGATGAAGAGCCGGTTGTGATGATAGACACTGTGCAGCCAGAGAAACGCAAACACATTCTGGCAATTGATGATAACACCTTAATGTTAAAGGTAATAAAAGAACATTTGCGTGGCAAATACGATGTCGCTACTGCAATTAGTGGAAAAGTAGCATTTAAGTTCCTTGAACGCAAACAGACGGATTTAATTTTACTGGATTATGAAATGCCTGATGAGAATGGTCCTGTTGTTTTGGAGAAATTACGTTCCAATGAAGCAACAAAGGATATTCCGGTCATATTTCTTACCGCCATATCTGAACGTGATAAGCTTCAGAAGGCTTTGGTTATGAAACCCCAGGGATATTTGTTGAAACCAATTGAACCGGATAAGTTGTTGGAAGCTATTGAGAAACACATTGGCTAATGCTTTTAAATCATTAAATCATATAAAAGAGGAGTTGAATTATGGGAGAAAATAAAATAAATCTGACTGATTTAATTGATACAGAGATATTACAGAAGGTACAGGATGCGTTTTCTGATGTGACAGGATTGGCTGCACTTACAACGGACGAAAATGGTGTGGCTGTGACACAGGGCTCCAACTTTTCCGATTTTTGCATGAAATACACCAGAGAATCGTCATTGGGCTGCTCACGCTGTGAGTATTGTGATAAATTTGGAGCTGAAATGGCACTCGAAGAGGGAAAATCTATCATTTATTATTGTCATGCGGGATTAATGGATTTTGCGGCGCCAATTATCGTGCATAACCAGATGATTGGTTGTTTTATTGGCGGGCAGGTGCTTACTTCTCCACCAAATCCGGAGAAGATGAGAAAATATGCCGGGGAAATTGACGTAGACCCGGAGGAATATCTGGAGGCAGCAGGGCGTGTAAATGTACGGGAAAAGGAACAGATAGAAAAGGCTGCCAGCTTTCTCTATACTCTTGCTGGTATTCTGTCTGATATTTCATATAGCCGCCACCTTGTTTTTCAGGCCAACGAGGAGCTTGGGCAGGCAGTCAACATGAAATCTGATTTTCTTGCCAACATGAGTCATGAGATAAGAACTCCAATGAATGCGGTAATCGGTATGGCAGATATGGCATTGCGGGAAGAGCTGCCTGACACTGCAAGAGAGTATATTAATCAGATTAAAACGTCAGGTAAAGCATTGCTCACCATTATTAATGATATTTTGGATTTTTCCAAGATAGAATCCGGCAAGTTGGATATTATTTTAGATGAATATGAACCAATGTCTGTAATTAACGATGTTTCTAATATTGTTATGACAAAGCTCAGAGACAAGGCTGTTGAACTGATTCTTGATATTTCACCAGATTTGCCGTACAAGCTGTTGGGAGCCAGTATACGAATAAAGCAGATTATATTAAATC
>CAZSGT010000081.1:0-7416 GCA_964606215.1 uncultured Lachnospiraceae bacterium | reverse complement strand
TCAATCTCTTTCCCCACATAAGGAGCGACCAGAGCGATTGCCCGGACATATCCGGCAGGAGTAAGCCCGCGCAAAGAAATTCCGTTATGCAAGCACCGATGAAAAGGTGGCAACGGTATCTGCAAAAGGAAAGATAAAAGCAGTAGGCAAGGGCAAATGTATCATCTATGTCTATGCAAGGAACGGATATGCAAAGAAGATTAAGGTGAAAGTAAAGTAAGTGTAAAAGGATAAAGCAAGAGGACAGGTTATGTGACGTCACCTGTCCTCTTGTTTCTTATAAAAATACAATAAAAATACAAATAATCTGCATAGATAGTCTGAAACACCCCATGCCTGAAAAGCATTAAAAAATATAAAAAAGAAGTATTTGACATAGATATGCGGCAGCAATACAATAAAAGATAGTAAAATACCATATTAAGGAGGACGAACTCATGAATGCAGAACAGATGAAAGCAGATTTAGGACCAGGTGCTGTATTTGGTATCGGGGAAGAAAACACAGCATTTGCACAATATTTTACGGGAGAATGCTACTTGAAAATGCTTACGACAGAAGGTGTACCCATTGGTAACGTGAGTTTTGCTCCCGGAACGATCAATCATTGGCATGTACATCACAAAGGCGGCCAGATCCTGTTAGTGACAGGTGGCAGAGGTTGGTACCAGGAGTGGGGAAAAGAAGCGCAGGAACTGCATCCGGGCGATGTAGTAAACATCCCTCCGGAGGTTAAACACTGGCATGGTGCGGCAAAGGATAGCTGGTTTCAGCATCTGGCAGTTGAAGTTCCGGCAGAGGGCGGTTCCAATGAGTGGCTTGAGCCGGTGGACGAGGAAGAATACAATAAATTGAAATAAAACAAGTAGGAGGATTTGCTATGGCAGTCAAACAAACAGCAGGAAGGACACAGCTTGGGGAATTTGCCCCAAAGTTTGCAGAATTAAACGATGATGTATTATTTGGGGAGGTGTGGAGCAGAGAGGATAAACTTTCCCTGCGTGACCGCAGTCTTGTGACAGTGGTATCACTGATGGCACAGGGGCTGACGGACGAATCTTTCCGTTATCATCTCATAAGTGCCAAAGCAAATGGCATCACGAAAGAGGAAATCGCAGAGATTGTTACCCATGCCGCCTTTTACTGCGGATGGCCTAAGGCTTGGGCGGTATTCCGCATGGCGAAGGAAGTATGGGCAGAGGAAGAGACGGAGTAAATTGTTGACTCTAAAAATGCCAAGGAGGGAAGCTATGAAAAAAAAGCTATGTATTTTACTGACAGCAGCATTATTTCTGGGCATAAGCAGTTTCGCTGCAGATAACGGGGAGAGTATGACCAAAGATGCCTTGGATATCCAGCCAATGACCGCTATTAAAGTGACCCCATCCCCGGTATATAATGGGGATGCAAAGAAGGCAGTTATAGATGATGTAACGTATGCTTACCGCAGTGATGAACGCGATGAAAAGAATATTCAGATTACAGCTGTTTTTGCACCTGCAGGAACAAAAAAACTGGTGTTGCCGGATGCCATCGATGGGAGAACGGTGACTTCGCTGAATCTTATGAAAAAAGATAAAGCGGTTCAATTGAGCGGTGTAACCAGTTTATCTTTATCAGCGGGAATCATAGAGGAGCCCAATATCATTTACAGCAATGGTGATATTCGGGCAGGCATACTGGTGACTAGTCTGGAAGAGTATTTTCCAAGTTTGGAGGAAGTCACGGTGGCAGAGAGCAATCCATATATTGTAACGGAAAATGGTGTATTATATACAAAGGATTTCACCTATCTGCTCTATTACCCAAAGAAAAAGAAAGATACAGAATTTAAAGAGCCGGATACGATTTATATGTCCAGAGGCTATGAGAAGACCCAATATCTGAAAAAAGTTACTTTTTCCAGTAATCCCGAATATGAAGATACACCAGACTGCAGTTATAGTAATTTGGAAACAGTTGTGATACCATCGAACATTAAGAGTGTTTCATGGTTCTCATTTCATAACTGTAAAAAGCTGACCGGTGTGCAGTGGCACGATGGTATTACTAATCTTGACAATGGAGCTTTTCAGGGGTGCACGGCGCTGAAGAATATTCGATTACCGAAATCCCTGCAGACAATTTCCGGAGGAGCTTTTGAAAAGTGTACGAACCTGAACTTTGGCAAACTGGTATTGCCGGACAGGCTTCAATGGATTGGCGATGAAGCATTTCGGGGTACAAAATGCAGCAAAGTGATTATACCGGCTTCCCTGGAAAGCTATGGGGAACATACTTTTAGCAGCAACACGAAAATCGTAAAACCTAACTATATAAAAAATGTAAAAGCAAAAAAAATAAAGTCAAAATATACGTTAGATGGTTATTATAAGTATGGCTACGACTATTATCTTGCCAATGAGGCGGTTGCACTGGTCTCAATAAAAAAGGAAAAGAAGAAACATTGTTTTCCAGCTGTATCTGTTAAAAAAATCTGGGCAGAAAAAAAAGTGATAAAGTTGAAAAAGGGAAAAAAGACGTCGCTGATTACAAAGGTTAAGGTTGAGAGAGAAACTGGCAGAAATGTCAGTGGACAGCTGGATGCGGAACTTCTGAAATTCAGCTCTTCCAACCCCAAAGTAGTAAAAGTTACAAAGACAGGAAAGCTTCAGGCGAAGAAAAAAGGCTCGGCAGTAATTCAGGTGTCCCTGCGTCTGAGTAACGACAATTTCCATGTGAAAGGGTATAAAGTTAAGGTCAAAGTAAAGTAAAAAGGCAAAGAAAATCAAGTAAGAGCCGGAAACAGTGGCGAAGTGGCTCCAGTCCCTGCAGAAATAATGAAACATAAATTTTATTCATTGATATCTTTTCTCACAAAGGATATAGTGATATAATGTTATCGTAGAACCAGAGCGAGAGGGAGGAAGTGACTGGTATACGAAGGGAGAAAGCTAGGAAAGAGGCAGGAAAGATGAATATGACAAAAAAGAATAGTTTTTGGGGAAGCATTAAAGGAAACATTATTTTCTATGTGGCGTTGTGTACGGCGGTTATCATAGTAGTAACAGCTACGCTTAACAGCGTTGTGATGAGGAATGTGCTGATAACAGATGGTCACAACACACTCATGGAGAAAGCGGAGAATACTGGTGAACAGATTAACGAGTGGCTTGTCAGGCAGGCATATATTGTTGATACGATGAAGAGCGGACTGGAGACCATGGATCCGGATAATATGGAATCTGTCATGGACTATCTACAGTCAAATCTCTCCCAGAATCCGGATGCCCTGATGTATTATTGCTGTTTTGGGTACGATGGAGGCGTCTTTCCGGCAGACCATTCCACCCTGGATTTGGACCCCACAACACGAAGCTGGTGGACGGATGCCATAGAGGCGGGAGATTTAATCTATACAGAGCCTTACACGGATTTTGCCACAGGACAGATGATTGTTTCCGTAGCGAAACCCTTTATGATGGATGGTCAGCAGGCGGTGATTCTTGCGGACATCACCATTGACAGCCTGATTGAAATGGTGCAGGGCATGGGAACGGGTGAAAGTGTACAGACCTTTCTTCTTGCCGGAGATGACAGTGTAATCACTCATGAAAATAAGGATTATCTGCCCAAAGAAGAGGGAAATACGATTTTATCAGAGGTGCTTACGATTGATCTTCACAGAGAGAATGTATCTACCTTTAAGGATTATGACGGTGTATCCAAATATTTTGTCGTGCGGGAAATTGAAACCACAGGCTGGCAGATTGGAATTACACAGCCGGTTTCTGTAATCAGCCGTGAAGTCAGAGACAAACTGGTGTTTCCACTGGTGGTGGATATCGTCCTTTTGATAGTGTTCATTATTCTTTTAAATGTTGTAGTAAATCGTCTCTTAAAGCCTATGGCGGAGATGAAGGCGTTTATTAAAGAAAAAGTAATCGGGTCCAGGAACTGTGTAACGGAGAAAAAAGAGGTCAAAGAAATAAGCTATCTCATTGGAGAACTGGAGAGCAGGGTGATTTCCACCATACAGAGAACCCAGGAGGAAACTGGACTCATCCGGGGAATGATATCTGAGACGGACAGCCATGTGTCAGATATGAACGGAAATATTATGGAAATCAGTGCAGTCATGGAGCAAACAGGGGCGAGTGTCACTACGCAGACGGCAAGCATCGGCGACATTGATGCCAATTGTCAGGATGTGGTAAAAGCCATGGATGAACTGGTTAGTAATACACAGACCATCACCGAACGGGCAAACGAGATTATTACCCGGGTGGAGCAAATGGTTCCCGAATTGCTCAATGATAAGAAAAATGCCATCAATATTACAATGGACAGCAAAAAAAGTCTTCAGAGTGCTATTGAAGAGACAAAAGAAATCGGAAAGATTGTGGAAGTATCTGAGGCAATCAGTGCCATTGCGGAGCAGACGAATTTATTGGCGCTTAACGCTTCCATAGAAGCAGCGAGAGCAGGAGAGGCAGGAAAAGGCTTTGCAGTAGTGGCAGATGAAATCAAAAAGTTAAGCAATACTACCGGAAATGAGATTGAAAAAGTAAATCAGCTGGTTCAAAAGGTTATGGAAAGCGTCAATAAACTTTCCGATGCCAGCAATAAGATTATTTCTTTCCTGGATGAGATTGTATTGAGAGACTATGATAAACTGGAAAAGCTTGCAGGCAGCTATAAGGAGGATGCAAATTATTATGTGGAAGTCAGCAATGTGTTGGGAATACATATTGGAAATTTAAATGCATCCGTTGCAAACATCAATGAAATTATAGAGGCGATTAATGCTTCTCAGAAGGAGCTGGATGGGGCCGTTCAGTCGGTCAATGATAATCTGCAGATGATTACCAATGCCAGCGAGAATGTCTCTGCGGAGACAAAGGACGTGATGAAAAGCGTTACTTCCCTGCAGGAGACAGTGGGACAGTTTAACTTATAATACCTGGGTTTAAACAGGTAAACGAACCGGGACTTCTACAGAGGTCCCGGTTTGTTTATTACAATAAGCTGGCTCGCAGAAGCGTGACAGCGTTTGTTTTTATTTTTATCAAATTCTTGACAAAAAATAAATATTCATATAAAATAACAGTGTTATGTACATAACGCTGTTATGGTGTTGTTTGGAGGAAACAAATTGAAGAAGGATAATGAGACTAGAGAAAATCTCCTAAGAAGCGCAAAGAAAGAGTTCATGGAAAAGGGGTTTACATCGGCATCTCTGCGCAATATTTGTAAAAATGCGGGAGTAACCACCGGAGCGTTGTATTTTTTCTTTAAGGATAAGGAAGATTTGTTTGCATCATTGGTGCAGGAGCCTTTGGACAAATTGGTTCAGGTGATGAACAGTCACTTTGAGGATGAGTTGGAACAGTCGGAATTAAATCTGACCAGGATTGAAGATTTCAGGGATGACATCGAAGTTTCCAGGGAGATTGTTCATTTTATGTACCAATATTACGATGAATTTCAGTTGATTCTGGTAAAAAGCCAGGGCTCCAGATTTGAAAACTGTATTGACTGGTTTGTGGAGGTTTCGGAGTAGCACTATCGTGTGCTGGCAGATAAAATGACAGAGTATATCCATGCCCCCAGGCTGGATGATTACATGATTCACTGGCTCGCCCACATGCAGGTGGATGTCTTTGTGCACCTGCTGACACATGAAAAAACAGAAGAGGAAGCAATGAAGCATATTGAGCCCATTATTTATTATATTATATCGGGCTGGATTGGTTTGTTTCAACGCTAATGTTCTGAGCTGTTCATAAATCAAGGTCAGCATACCAGAGGAAAAGGATAATATAATGCCACAATCATTTGCTGGTTGTGGTATAAAATATAAACCCGACATAACAATGTTATGTTACGAAAAATGGAGGAAAAGATATGTATTTAGAAGTGGAAAATATGAAAAAGAGTTATGGACAGGATGGCAGCTATGTGCAGGTGTTAAAAGGAATTTCCACAGGAGTGGAGAAAGGGCAGATGTGTGTAATCCAGGGTACCAGCGGTTCCGGTAAATCTACATTTCTTAATTGTATTGGTGGCCTGGATACTCTGGATTCCGGCTCCATCCGGGTGGACGGACAGGAGATTGGGGATATGGCTCCTGAGGCGCTGTCCGATTACCGCAGGGAGTATCTGGGATTCATTTTTCAGTTTTATAATCTCATTCCCAATCTGACCGTAAGGGAGAATATACAGGTGTGCGAATACCTGTCAGAGCAGTCCCTTGACATGGAGGAGTTGTTGGAAACATTGGGGTTGACAGAGCATCAGAATAAATTTCCATCCCAGCTTTCAGGTGGACAGCAGCAGCGGTGTGCCATTGCAAGGGCTTTGATAAAAAATCCAAGCCTGCTGCTTCTGGATGAGCCAACAGGTGCGTTGGATTCGAAGACTTCCCGGGATATTTTAATATTGCTGGAGAAAATCAACCGCAAGTATGGAACGACGATGTTACTGGTCACCCATAACAACGCCATTAAGGATATGGTACATAAGGTCATTGTGATTAAGGATGGGCAAATCAGTAAAGAGTACGAGAACAAAACAAGGGTGCCGGCGGCAGAGTTAGAAGATTTATAGAAAAATGGAGGATACAATGCAGAAAATATTGAGCAAACGGGTGTGGAGAAGTCTGAAGAAACATGTCGTCCGTTATCTGGCGCTGGGATTTTTAATTGTGATGGGAATGTATCTCGTTGTCAGTGTGGTCGGAGCAGCACAAACCATTATGACCAGAGTGGAGCAGAATGCAGAGGAAACCTGTCTTGAGGATGGGCAGTTTAGTGTGTTTGTTCCTTTGAGCGGGGACGAGGAGAGCGCCCTTTTGGGGAAGGGCATCACGCTGGAAAAAACATTTTATATGGATTATGAGATGAAGGATAAAAGCGTATTGCGCATTTTTCAAAATCGGGAAAAGGTGAACCGGATGACACTGGACGAGGGAACATTGCCGGACAAGAAGGATGAGATTGCCCTGGAAAAACGGTATGCGCAGGAAAAGAATATCCAGGTCGGTGAGGAGATTACAGTGGCGGGGAGGACGTTTTTGGTAACCGGCATTGGCTGTACGCCGGATTATGATGCACCGTTAAAGAAACTTTCAGACAGCGCGGTCCACAGTGACGGATTTGGTACAGGCTTTGTCAGCGCTGCAGCCTATGAGGAGCTGCGTCAGGAGGGAAAAGGCAGCAAGGTAGAGGAATATATCTATGGATATCTTCTGAATGGCAACATGAGCCAGGAGACGTTGAAAAAGGAGCTGCAGAAATTATCCTTTTCACCGGAGCAGGTCAGTGATACCTATTTTCAGGATTACTGGGAGCAAACGGCAGGTAAAAAGGATGAACTGCTTGATGGCGTCCAGACGTTAAAGGACGGTTCGGAGGAAATGCAGGAGGCTTTGGAGAA
>CAZSGT010000080.1:0-7424 GCA_964606215.1 uncultured Lachnospiraceae bacterium | reverse complement strand
GCAAAAACCTGGTACTGGATGTGTGGCCCGGAAGCAGGACAGAGTTTTTATATGACAAATGATGGTGGAACACAAAATCCCGGCGGTGAAGATGGATGCGATATTCCATATGCTGCCTGGGGGGGCGCTGAGCCCAATAACAACTATAGTGAGTCCTTGGGAGTAGACCCAACTGCAAGACAGGAGTATGCGTTGGAATATGGATACTATGAGGAAGGATACTGGAATGACTACAGCCCATATAATAAATCCCGGGGTGATTATGGAATTGCAGGATATCTGATTGAGTACAGTCCATACGAAAATGGCAAAGAGCAGGGGGGACAGATAGAAGAGGAAAAAAATCCTTCCATATCTACAGAGAGAGTGGTAACGGGGCTGGAAGGTGAAGGCAGTACAGGCCAGGTAAAACCAAGTGCAAGCCCGGGAACACCTACACAGGCTCCACAGCAAAAGGTACTTATTGGCGGAAACATCATAATAGAGAACCAGAATAAGGATAAAGATGGAAACGATGTTGTGGAAGTGGGAACGGTTCTCACGGCAAACATTAAGGGAGTGACTCCTAGTGGTTCCCATGATACACTGACCTATCAGTGGTATGTGAAGGGTGAGGATGGTAAACTGACGCCGATAACAGGCGCCACCAATAAGAACTATGTGGTAACAAAGGATACGATTGATAAAGATTTGGTGGTAATTGCAACCGGACACAAAAATAAATCGGGAACGATAACATATTATGGTGATGTGGATTCCGACCCATACAATACCAAGAGAACCAGTGCGGATCTCGGTGTGGAAGAAAAGGATGATGGAACAATCAGCATTACCGTAAATCCCACGGATAAAGATACCATTTATGCCATTAAGGATGATAAGGGAAATGTCCTTAATGTGCCCACTGTGGATGGCAATAAAACGCCTCTTGAAAAAGATACTGTGGATGGGCATCCGGGATATTATCCGGGAACGGATGGCGGAACCATTACCTTTACAGGATTGGAGAAAGGTAAAACGTATATTGTTCATGAGATTAAAGTGAAAGAAATTGGAAACGGTGACAATGGCGAAAATGAGGATGTCGTTGGTCCAATCATTGATAAGGATGATATCAAGACGGATTATGACGACAAGGGAACGAAAGATGAGACGGATGATAAAACATCGATTATCGTAGACCCAGCCGATCCGGATTGCGTATATGCTATTCTGGAAAAACAGCCGGATGGCAGCTACAAAGAGATTCCGGTATCCAAGGACAAAGATGGAAACTATAAGCCAGACCCCGATGGGACAGATAAATGGACCGACGGAGGGGAGAATCGTGTAGAGTTTAAGGAATTAGAGCCGGGCGGCACCTATAAGGTGGTTGCCAAGTCTAAGGACGGTTCCGTTTCAGATGCGACTCCGGGAGAGATTACCGGTGGTTCCGAGGATGTTAAGACGCCGACAGCGCCAAAGCAACAGCAGGGCACACAGGCGACACCGACACCAAAGCCCACATCAAAGCCGACACCAAAGCCAGGAACCGGCGGTACGACGTTCACGAAGCAAGAGCAGGATGCTGCTGCGAAGTTTATTAAGGATCATATGACAGACCCGAATAATAAGGTTATTACCACAGTAACAGACCTCACAAGAGATTCCATTGTAAACGGTGAGGCAGACTGGAAGAAGCTTTCTGCTAAAGAAAAGCAGGCGGTAAATGCCAAACTGAAAGCCAGCGGCAGTAAATATACCTACGAGCAGCTGCTGAAGATGGCAAAGGCATACAAGGTTCCGGGCTTCGATGTTATCAAGTATATGAAGAAGAACACCAAAGCAAAGGTGAAGCTGATTAAGTGTAAGGGAGCAACCATTTCCTGCACGACGACCAACGCAAAAGTGGGAACCATTAACAAAAAGGGAGTCATCAAGGCAAAGAAAGTCGGAAAGGCACGTTTGACATTGACTGCCGTAAAAGGAAAATATACCAGCAGGGTTGTCATCAATCTGCGTGTAAAGAAGAAATTCAAGAATGCCAAAGAGATAAAGAAACTGAACACCAAGGCAATCAAGACGCCGACAGCACTGATTGCAAAGCAGAGACGCCTGGGCAAATCCAGCAAGATTAAGGTATATGATTTGGAGAAGGGCTCTAAAGTGACCTACACTCCAATCAATAAGAAAATCCTTACGATTAACAAGAAGGGTAAATATAAAGGAAAGAAAAAAGGAAAAACCCTTGTGCGGACCAAGGTGGAACAGAACAATAAGATATACTGGCTATATGTATATGTAACGATTTACTAAAAGTATAGTCTTAACTGCATCGGATTCCTGTGTGTACAGGAATCCGATGTTATTTACGCGAAGGCAAAGTGAGAATAATCTGCGAGCTTGCTCGCAAGATATTCGAGCGCGCCTGGGAACATGGGAAACTCGCAAAGCGTGTTTCTCATCGTTTACGCAAAGACAAAATGCCTGCCTTTGTTAAGAAAAAATTAAGAAATTTGTTCGTTTTCACTATTGTAAACGGAGAGGCTTTTGGCTAAAATGAAAACAGTATCTTACCAGCCAAATGTGATGAGGGTCCATGATGGAGGTAAGAATATGTGTAATATGAATAAAAAACGATGGATACTGGTTGGAATCTGTATCATGGCAGTGGCATTTATACTGCTTGTATGGGTGAAAATGGATGTGCCGGAGGGAGAGGAACTGTTTCTTTCGCCGGAAGGACAGACTGGATTGTCAGAGAGCACTGAGAAATCCATACGTCTGGAAGGAACGGAGAATATGGGAAAATCACATGTCTCCGGAACACCGGATGCTTCCGGGCAGACTACAGAGTTAGCAGAGTCGGAGGGTACAGGTGAAACAACATCATCGGAGGATGGGGCGCAGCATACGGAAGTGGTGGTTTATATCTGCGGGGCCGTTAAAAATCCGGGAGTGTATCAATGTAGACAGGGAGAGCGGGTTTCCCATGCCGTGGAACGAGCTGGCGGGTTGAAGAAGAATGCATCGGAGCTTGTCAATCTGGCAGAACCCTTGTTGGATGGACAGAGAATCTATATTCCCACAAAAAAGGAAATGGAAGATATGCCACAGGAGAGCGGAGGGCTTACAGATGGACAGGGAACGGCACAGGTTTCCGGCTCGGATGCACAGAAAGATTCCAGAATAAATATCAATACTGCAGATATTGCGGCATTGATGACGTTGCCAGGGATTGGACAGAGCAGGGCACAAAGTATACTTGACTATCGAAGTGAACATGGCAGTTTCCATTCCATCGAAGAGATTAAGAATATATCCGGTATCAAAGAGGGGCTTTTTTCCAAAATTCAGGAATTGATTACCGTACAATAATTGGAGGTTGCAAGTGGCAAAGAAGGTTTTAGTAGTAGATGATGAAAAATTAATTGTAAAAGGAATCCGTTTCAGCCTGGAGCAGGACGGCATGGAGGTAGATACTGCTTACGATGGGGAAGAGGCACTGGCGATGGCGGGCCAGAAAGAATACGATGTAATCTTACTGGATATCATGCTTCCCAAGCAGACAGGACTGGAAGTCTGTCAGCAAATCCGGGAGTATTCTGATGTTCCCATTATTATGCTGACAGCAAAGGGCGATGATATGGATAAAATTATCGGCTTAGAATACGGTGCCGATGATTATATTACAAAACCTTTTAATATTTTAGAGGTAAAAGCACGTATCAAGGCAATTATACGGCGCAGTGGTCGAGGCGGAAGTGCACAGGTAAAGCAGGATGTTTTACAGTCTGGTGCGCTGAAGGTAGATGTGGAAGGCAGGAGAGTGTATATTGGAGAGAAGGAAGTGAATCTGACTGCCAAGGAGTTCGATTTGCTGGAACTGCTTATGCTGCATTCCAATAAAGTATACAGCAGGGAAGACCTGTTAAAGACCGTGTGGGGATATGATTATCCGGGAGATGTGCGGACAGTGGATGTGCATATCCGGAGACTTCGGGAAAAGATTGAAGGCAATCCCAGTGAACCACAATTTATTCACACAAAATGGGGTGTGGGATACTTTTTTGCAGGTGGCAGGTAAGGGGGATTTCCTAAAAAATGATACGTGAAAAACTCCATTTTTTACACGGGATGCGCATTCAGCTGCTATGTATCATGGCACTGGTGGGTATTGTTCCGTTATTTATCATGAGCAATACCATAGCGGATACATACAATACCCAGGCGGTGAACCAACGGGTAGATGAGATTCGCTCCTACGGTAATATTATTACAAATCTGATTGTGTCTTCAGGGTATTTTTATGACCCTGCGATTAAAGAAGTAAACTCCGAGATTGAACAGGTGGCAGAAGTCTATCAGGGCCGTGTGATGGTAGTGGACAAAGATTTATGCGTGATTAAGGATACATATGGTCTTGAGGAGGGGAAAACCGTTATTTCCTCAGATGTGGTTCAGTGTTTTTCCGGAAAAAGTAGCCACTATGTCAATGAACTGGGAGAATATATTCAGTTGACACTGCCGATTTCTGACTCCGTCAGTAAGGAGCAGGTAGGTGTTCTGGTTATGAGTTTTTCCACCAAAAACCTGAAAAATATCTATAGCACGGTAGAGCGAAATACCAATGCACTGATATTGGCAATCGTCATTCTCATTATTGTTTTTTCGTTGATATATTCCGCATTCATTACAAAACCGTTAAAAAAAGTCAGTTATTCCATCGACCATGTCACGGAAGGATATATGGATGAAAAGGTAGATATCAATGGATTTACAGAGATTGAGAGGATATCAGAGTCCTTTAACCAGATGCTTTCTATGTTACAGAGTCTGGAGCAGACCAGACAGGAGTTTGTGTCCAATGTGTCCCATGAGTTGAAAACTCCATTGGCATCTATGAAAGTTCTGGCGGATTCCCTGCTTTCCCAGGAGGGGATGCCGGAGGAATTATACAGGGAATTTCTTGTGGATATCAATGCAGAGATTGAACGTATGACTGCGATTATCAATGCGTTGTTGTCCATGGTGAAGTTAGATAAGACATCTGGACAGATGCAGGTGTCAAATGTGAATATTAACGAGATGATTGAGCAGCTGATGAAGCGTCTGCGTCCCATTGCATCCGAGCGTAACATTGAGTTGGTTTTTGAGAGTTTTCGTCCGGTGCAGGCGGATATCGATGATGTAAAGCTGTCCATGGCACTGAATAATCTAATAGAAAATGCCATTAAATATAATTATGACGATGGGTGGGTGCGGGTATCTTTAAATGCGGACCATAAATTTTTCTATGTAAAAGTCATGGATTCCGGCGTTGGAATTCCCGAAGATGAACAGGAAAAGATATATGAAAGATTTTACCGGGTGGATAAGGCCCGTTCGAGAGAGACCGGAGGAACCGGACTTGGGCTTTCTCTTACCAGAAATAGTATTCTGATGCACAGGGGTTCCATTAAAGTGCACAGCATTGAGGGAGAGGGAACCACATTTACCGTGCGGATTCCTTTGACCTATGTTCCCTGATTTATTTTATAAGGAGAGAATGCAGTGGCGTGAAGCCGTGGAGGGTTTGGCGCTATGTGCCATAGTTTGTTTGATATGGAGGAAATGCATGAAACGAAATATATGTGGAGTACTTCTTCTGCTGATATGTTTGTGTCTGGAGGCATGTGGTGAGAAGCCGGAGGAGAAGGAAGAGGGCGGTTATAAAATATACTGTCTGGATTCCAGTGAAAGCAAATTGGAATTTGAAGAAGTCACGACAAAAAAAACGGATACCAGAGAACTGGTGGATGAATTTTTAAGCCGTCTTGGAAAAACACTGGAAGAATTATCTTATATTAAGGCGATTCCAGATGATGTGAAGGTGTTGGACTATAGTTTAAATGAAAAGAATGAGTTATCCATTTACTTTGATTCCGGATATCATGCTATGACGGGAATTAACGAGATTTTGCGCCGGGCAGCCATTGTAAAAACCCTGTGTCAGATTGACGGGGTGGACAGCGTGCAGTTTTTTGTGGACGGGCAGCCAATCAGCAATTCCTCAGAAACACCCATCGGTTCCATGACAGAGGATACCTTTATTGACAATACTGACGGGGAAACCACTTACAGACAGCAGGCAGATATTATCATGTATTTTGCCAATGCAGATGGCGAGAAGCTGGTGGCGGTTCCTGTAGTTATCAATTATGATGCCACCATTTCCCTGGAGCAGATGGTGATAGAGCAGCTGATTGCAGGACCTGGCCAGATTGATGGCATGGAGAACGGGGATGCAGTAGTTACCATACCAAACGGGACCGTACTCAATAAAGTTACGGTAAAAGACGGCATCTGCTATGTGGATTTCAGCAAAGAATTTTTGGACAGACGTGCAGACATCACCAATGAGGTGGCAGTTTACTCCGTGGTGAATTCTCTGGTGGAGCTGCCCCGGATTAACAAGGTGCAGTTTCAGATAAATGGTGATACGGTGGAGAGCTTTATGGATGGAATGGAGTTTGATGTTCCCTTTGAACGGAATTTAGATTTAGTTGAAAATGTGGGGAAGGAGAGTGTGGATTGAAAAGACCCTTTGTGGTATATGCGCTTCTGTGTATTCTCCTGCTTGTGTGCAGTCGCTGGTGGTTTGCGGACTGGTGGCTGCACAGGGAATATCCCATGGGAGACTGGGGAGCGGACAGCGTGTCAGGGCAGGTAAGCGGTGTTCTGACAGCAATAGAACAGAAAAACACCGCTACATGGTATTATCTAAAAGATTGTATCGTCAGTCTGTCTGGGAAGACAGACTTCCAAAACTGCGAAATCGGCAGTTTTCTGGTAAAAGTTTCTTACTCCGAATCGGAGAATATATTTACGGACAATCAAAAACATACATCCGGTCAGGAAAATGCATCGCCAATCTTATTAGGTGCAAAAATACAGGCAGCCGGCGAAATCCAGACCTTTGAGGCAGCGACCAATCCCGGTCAATTTGACAGCAGGGGATATTATGCCCAGAGAAATCTGTTTTATCAGATGCGTGGGCAAAATGTCCAGGTTCTGGATGCGCCCAGATGGTCATTTCGACAGATGTTGTGGGAGTTTCGGCAGTATCTGGCAGGTCGGATGGACGCTTTGTGGAACCAGCGGGACGCCGGTGTGATAAAAGCCATGCTGCTGGGAGAGAAGAGCGGACTTGACAGCGAAAGGAAGTCCTTGTATACGAGAAATGGAATTGGACATCTGCTTGCCATATCCGGGCTGCATATGTCAGTGTTTGCCATGGGATTGTATGGACTGTTGTCTTATATAGGAATGCCAAACCGCATCCGTGCAGGGATTAGTATTCTGGTATTGCTTGCCTATGGCTGTTTGACGGGATTATCCGTAGCCACAAACCGTGCCATGCTGATGATGACGCTGTTTTTTATGGCAAAGATTCTTGGGCGGGC
>CAZSGT010000079.1:0-7452 GCA_964606215.1 uncultured Lachnospiraceae bacterium | reverse complement strand
GCGCCCGTTTCCTGCTCTCCTCATCTTCTGTACATCCGGCATTTTCACCGCTGTCCGTATCTGCCCTGGGGATGGGCGTCTCTTCGGAATACACTACCTTCAAGGCATCTACCCCCCGTTTCTTCAACTCCCGGCGCATGACCTTTGCCAACGGGCATACGCTGGTCTTATAAATATCTGCCACCCGGAACCCACTGCCATCCAGCTTGTTTCCTGCTCCCATGGCGCTGATTACCGGCACTCCAGCCTCTTTTGCCCGGAGAATAATATCAATCTTTGCGGTGACCGTATCCACTGCATCCACAATGTAATCATAATCGTGAAAATCAAAGGTATCTGCATTCTCCGGAAGATAAAAGCAATTCCGCACTTCCACCTGCGCCTCCGGGTAAATGTCAAGTATGCGCTCCTTCATCACTTCGGTTTTATATCTGCCAAGGGTACTGTGGGCAGCGATAATCTGGCGGTTGATGTTGCTCTCCTCCACCCTGTCGCTGTCCACCAGAACAAACTGCCCTACGCCGCTTCTTGCCAGGGCTTCTACTACATATCCGCCAACGCCGCCGATACCAAACACCGCCACCTTTGCCCGGTGCAGTGCCTCTATTCCATCCTCTCCCAGAAGAATCCGGGTTCTGGAAAACTGTCCCTTCATATTTCTGCTCAACCTCTCAGATACACTTCTTACAAACATCTGCCAGACAGCATCTGTCACAGTGAGGCGTGGTTCTCGCCGTGCAGATGTCCCTGCCATGGTCTACCAGACGATGGCAAAAATCACTGCCCTCCTCCGGCGGAATGATTTTCCACAGTGCCATTTCTACCTTCTTAGGCTCCTTGACGCCGTCCACCAGACCGATACGGTTTGTCAGACGGATACAGTGGGTATCCGTTACAATGGCAGGTTTGCCAAACACATCCCCCATAATGAGGTTTGCGCTTTTTCGTCCTACCCCCGGCAATTTCAACAACGCATCAAAATCCTCCGGCACATTGCCGCCATATTCATCCCGGAGCATCTTCATACATGCACTGATGTCTCTCGCCTTGCTGTGTCCAAGCCCACAGGGCTTTACAATTTCTTCAATCTCCGATACCTCTGCTGCCGCCAACGCATTCACATCCGGAAATTTTTCATAAAGCTTGGGAACAATCGTATTTACTCTTGCATCGGTACACTGTGCCGCCAGACGGACGCTGACTAACAGCTTCCATGCCTCCTTGTACTCCAATGTACATCCACTGTCCGGGTACGCCTCCTTTAACCGGGCAATGACTTCTAACGCTCTTTGTTTCTTTGTCATGGGTAACTCCTTTTCCTGACATATCTTTGGTTTCTTTCCATGATATTGGGAACAGCAAAATGCTTTGCCCCAACATTCTTCTATTTAGTATAGCATATTTTCACACCGGTATCGAAAAATATATCCTGCAAATAGAACCCGCATATTACAGAGATTCTTTCCCCAGTTTCCGATACTGTCGATAAAACAGAGTTGCCGTCGTCGTCACGGCAATGGCGTCCGCTACCGGCTCCGCCAGAAAAACAGCAAACACTTTATCCGCAAAGAAGACAGGCAGAATATAAATCAACGGAATCAGCAGAAATACTTTCCGCAACATAGCTAAAAAGGCAGATATCTTCGCATTGCCCAAAGCAACAAACGTCTGCTGGCAGGAAATCTGGATGCCGAATATTAAAGTAAGCGCCATGTACACACGTATCGCCCAGCTGGTATATGATGCAAGCTCCGAATCGGCAGTGAAGATACCAATAAAAATCTGGGGCGTAAACATGCAGATTAACCAGATTGCCGTTGTAAATGACACACAGCACACCAGCAGGAGCCGGAATGTTTTCTTCACCCTGGGGATGTTTCCGGCGCCAAAATTGTATCCCACAATTGGCTGCGCCCCCTGGGTAAGTCCCTGAATGGGAAGCATGGAAAACTGCATGACGCTGGCAAGAATGGTCATTGCCCCCACTGCCATATCGCCACCATATTTTAGCAGGCTGGTATTAAAGCAGACATTTAAAATGCTCTCTGTAAACTGCATAATAAACGGAGAGATTCCCAGTGCAATACAGGGCAAAATGGTCCGCGCCTGAATCATCAGATTTCCTTTTTTCAAACGCAGGGTCGTCTTTTTCCCAGTGAGGAAAAACAGAATCCACACGCAGGAAATCCCCTGGGAGAGAATCGTTGCAAGGGCGGCACCTCTTACACCCATGTCCATGCCAAAAATAAATACAGGGTCTAAAATTATGTTGAAAATGGCGCCAATGGTCACTGTCAGCATTCCAATTTTCGCAAATCCCTGGGCATTGATAAAGGCATTTAACCCCAACGCCAACTGAACGAACAGAGTTCCCACAGAATAAATCTGCATATATGCCCACGCATAGGCAATGGTGTTGTCACTGGCTCCAAAGAACATCAATATCGGTTTGCCAGACAACTGAATCAGGACGGTGAGAATCAGCGCCGTAATCACCAGCATGGAAGTACAATTCCCAAGAATTTTTTCCGCTTCCTCACTCTTTCCTTTTCCCATCATAATCGACGCCCTGGGCGCCCCACCCATGCTCACCAACGCCGCAAAGGCCGAGACACACATAATGAGAGGCATGGTCACTCCCACACCCGTCAGCGCCGCAGGTCCCACATCTTTGATATGTCCGATATACATCCGGTCCACCATGTTATACAACAGATTAATTACCTGTGCAAGAATTGCTGGCAGCGCCAGCTTAAACAATAATCCTCCAATTGGGTCTTTGCCCAAATCTGCTTCCCGTTTCTCCGATGTCTCCATTTTCTCCTTTGTCTCCATGTCAAAGCTCCTTACTGTACTGCGGTCACTTCATAATCCTGGTCTTCCACAGCTTTTTTCAACACATCATCTGCCACTTCCCCGCTGAGTTTCACTATCGCAGTACCTTTCTCATGACTCACCACCGCTTCTTCCACTTCTGGAAGTGCTTCTAACACCTTTTTCACTCTTGCCTCGCAGTGTCCACACATCATACCTGTAATCTCTAAAGTCTTTTCCATTGTTTTAATCTCCTTTACTTGTTTTTGTTTTATTTTTTTATCCCGGTACGAATCGTACAGGGAAATAAAATTCAACCGCAGCGCATTGCTTACCACACAAAAACTGGATAAACTCATTGCCGCCGCCCCAAACATGGGATTTAATTTCCATCCAAACACAGGATACCACACTCCTGCTGCTAATGGAATACCTATAACATTATAAAAGAAAGCCCAGAATAAATTTTGATGAATATTGCGCAATGTGGCACGGCTCAGCCGGATTGCCGCCGGCACATCCTTTAGTCTGCTCTTCATCAAAACCACATCCGCAGCATCGATGGCAATATCCGTTCCTGCACCGATTGCCACCCCGATATCTGCTCTGGTAAGCGCCGGTGCATCATTGATACCATCTCCAACCATCATCACCTTGCCTTCCCCGGAAAGCTTTCGTATCTGTGCCTCCTTGCCGTCCGGCAGGACACCGGCAATGACTTCATCCACTCCTGCCTGGGCACCGATTGCCGCCGCAGTTTTTTCGTTATCCCCGGTAATCATAACCACCCGGATTCCCATGTTCTGCAGCTGCGCCACCGCCTCCGGGCTGTCCTCCTTCATAACGTCCGCCACCGCTACAATCCCCAGCAGTGTATCTCCCTGGCTAAAGTACAGCGGCGTCTTTCCCTCTTCAGCAAATGCCTGTGCCTTCTTCACCATATCCTCCGGCACCTTACAGTATTTCCGGATAAATTCCAGATTTCCTCCGGCAATTTTCCTTCCCTCCATGACGCCAGTCAGCCCGTTTCCCGTCACCGTCTGGAAATCCGTCATTTCTTTTGTGGAAATGCCCTGTTCTTCGCCCCATGCAAGCACTGCCTTTGCCAGGGGGTGTTCGCTTTTACTTTCCAGTGTAATCGCCCCAGCCAGCAGCTCCTTCTCAGAGATTTCCCCACAGGGCAGAATGTCTGTCACTTTCGGCTCGCCTCTGGTAATGGTTCCCGTTTTGTCCAAGGCAACAATCTGTGTCTTCCCGGTCTCTTCCAGAGAAACGGCAGTTTTGAACATAATACCGTTTTTCGCCCCCATGCCGTTGCCCACCATAATCGCCACCGGCGTTGCCAGTCCCAGGGCACAGGGACAGCTGATTACCAGCACAGAAATTGCCCTGGCAAGGGAAAATCCCATGCTTTCACCTGCCAGAAGCCACACGAGAATCGTAACCGCCGCCACCCCAATCACCACTGGCACAAAGACGCCGGATACCCGGTCCGCCACCTTGGCAATGGGTGCTTTGGTTGCCGCTGCATCATTTACCATCTGGATAATCTGGGACAGGGTGGTATCCTCGCCTACACGTGTGGCCTCGCACTGCAAAAAGCCTGACTGGTTCAGGGTGGCAGCCGACACCGTATCGCCCACGCTTTTATCAACGGGTATGCTCTCCCCCGTCAATGCCGCCTCGTTTACTGCACTGCTTCCCTCTGTCACCACACCGTCCACCGGTATATTTTCACCGGGGCGCACCACAAAAACGTCTCCGATTCGGACTGCAGAAATATCTACCGTCTCCTCTTTTCCCTCCCGCAGCAGCACTGCCGTTTTGGGCGCCAGCTTCATCAATCCTTTGATGGCATCGGTGGTCCGTCCCTTGGACCTTGCTTCCAGCATCTTCCCCACAGTAATCAAAGTGAGAATCATTGCCGCAGACTCAAAATAGAATTCATGCATATAGTGCATGACCATCTCATGGTTTCCCCGCATCTGGGCATCGGTCATGGCAAACAAAGCATAGACACTGTAAACGTAGGAAGCACCCGCTCCCAGCGCTACCAGCGTATCCATATTTGGAGCGCCCGTCCGCACTCCCTTGGCGCCGCTGATAAAAAACTTCTGGTTAATTACCATAATGGCAGTAGTAAACAATAACTGAATCAGCCCCATTGCCACATGATTATCCTGAAGGATTTCCGGCACCGACCAGTTCCACATCATATGTCCCATGGAAAAATACATAAGCGGAACCAACAGCACCACCGACGCAATCAACCTCTTTCGCATCTTCGGCGTCTCCGTATCCTGCAACGCCTCCTCATACTGTGCCACAGAAGATGTTTTCCCCTCCTGGCTGGCACTGCCGCCTTTTAGGGAAGCGCCATATCCCGCTTCCTCCACGGCACGGATTACCTCCGCACTGGACGCACTCCCTTCCACCCCCATGGAATTGGTAAGCAGGCTGACTGCACATTCAGTAACCCCGGGCAGGGCACCCACTGCCTTTTCTACTCTGGCACTGCATGCCGCACAGCTCATACCTGTTACATTGTACTGTTCCATCTCTTCCCTCCAATCTATTGTCGCGCATATTTTGACGCTTTGCTAATTTTCGTATTCACACAAAAAATTCCTGTCATTTCATTAACTTCTGCATGACATCCACCAGCTCATCAATGACCTCATCATTCCCTTTGCGTATATTATCCGCAACACAAGTCTGAATATGAGTCGATAATAATTTTTTGTTAAAGCTGTTTAACGCCGCATGGATTGCAGATACCTGCATAATAATATCTGTGCAGTAGGCATCCTTTTCCAGCATTCCCTGCAGTCCCCGCACCTGTCCTTCAATACGCTTTAAACGATTCATCAAATCCTTATATTCTTTATCCCCACGCTCTTTGTGCTTTTCACAATGTTCACATGTTTTCTCCTCCACGCAGTCATCTCCTTTCTAATCTCCCTTGCCAGCTTTGCATTGGCACAGACCTTCGGTCCGCAGGTGCGCTCACATGTCTTCATGAGCAAGCTCTCTCCATGTTGGTCTTTCCTTCACGCGCAGATACCCCCAGGGAGTATATTGTAGTTAAAATTATATACCCCCTTGGGGTATATGTCAAGTTGCGCAAATAATTTCAGTTATTCATCAATCCAATATGCAAAAACAGACGTTATATTGCCTGCGGCAATCTTTCAAAATATATAAAAGAAAGTCACACAGACCTTTTCATTCAAGGCTGTATCAAGGGCGCTGGTGCTTAAGTTATGTATTTAAAATAACCAGCGGGTAGGCGCTCTGCGCCAACCGGTACAGATGTGTGGATTTGCAAATTTATTTGTAAATCCACACATTGTGCCGGTTCAGCCCTACGGGCTGCCCGCTGATTATTTGTTATGGCTTTATGCACCACTGCGTACCTTGACAAGCGAAAACGTGCCTTGAAGAAAACTACGCATTTCCCACCAGTTTCCCAAGCTGCTCCACCAGCCCGCCGTTACCATTGACGGAAATCTCGCCCACCCGGTCGCAAATCCGCTCAAGGTACTCCAGCTCCTTCAGCCGGTAGAGGGTCTTATTTTCATCCATGAGCTTTGCCGTGTTCAGCAATGACCTGGTGGAGGCTACCTCCTCCCGCCTTGCAATGACATTTGCCTGTGCCGTCTTTTCTGCCACCAGGACAGAATTCATAATCTCCTGGATTCCTCCCGGCAGAATAATATCCTTGATGCCTGCAGAGACAAACTCCACGCAAAACTGCTCCTCCTGCTCCCGAAGCTTGGCAAAGACCTCCCTCGAAACCGCATCTTTCATCTCCAGTATCTCATCCAGCTTGTAGTTTCCTGTCATTTCCCGGATTACCAGCTGCACATATGTATAAAGCTGCCCCTTCAAATCGGATATCTTCTCGGCAAACTCCTCCACATCCCGAATCTTGTACATGCAGCTGATATTCATCCGGATGCCAATCTTATCCTTGGTCAAAATCTCCTGCCCCACTATGTCCAGCACCTTCTGGCGCATGTCAAACACCTTTATGGTCACATTGGTGCGGTAATTCCAGAATGCATACACGCCCTTTGTCAGCTGTTTCTGCAAGACATTGTTGTAGTAAAGCAGCGCCACTTCCCCATCCCCCACAGAAACCGTTTTGTAGTATCCAGTGGGAACCAGCTCCAGCATCCTTTTTGTTACTTCCTTTCCAATCTCCTCTGTCTCCATGGAAACCAGTTTTACCTCGTAGGTATCAAACACATTCCAGTATACGATTTCCCTTTTTGTCAAAACGCTGCGGAGTTTGTTGTTTATGTACAAAAATCCAAGATATCCGTCTGGAATCTCTATACGTACCGTGGAGCGGCGAAAAGCATCATCCTTTTCCAACACTGCATAGGGTATCCCGGTGATACCCTTTTCCCCGGACATATCTTCAATAACTCCCTCATATCCCATCAACCTGGAATAGTAATAGGTGCCCGCCGTTATCATTTTCACAAATATGCCATTTTTTAATACAAAACCTGCCTGGTTATCTCTGATTATTATCTTCATAAATTTACCTCTTTTCTGCGCTGCTTTTGCGCATGATGCAATGTTTGTGCAAGCAGCGCGCAGTCACAAACTTGCCGAGTGAAAAATTTA
>CAZSGT010000078.1:0-7469 GCA_964606215.1 uncultured Lachnospiraceae bacterium | reverse complement strand
TGGGCACGGACTTCTACCCCGCTGAATATGGTTTGAAAAAGCAGGATAAACGCCAGTAACGCGGCTATCCTGCGGTTTAATGTACTTATTGTTTTTTTTGCGTGGTTATCTTTTGTAGTTTTCATTTTTTCCCTCCTATGGTACTGTGGCAGCAAAAAATGTTTTGCCGCCTGCATGTCTGGTTCTGACACAGGAGGGTTGTTTTATGTTTTTGTACGCTTTGTATTTCCCATCCTGTCAGCTGGTTTTAGTGTAGCATGGCTGGAAATTTTTGACAAGGGAAATCAAACATAATTTCATGTATATTTTAAGAGAGTATCCCTTCCGGAAATACTCTCTTATATCATTCCATATATTGCTTTTACCCACGCCTATATTCTCTCGGTTCGTTATTTTTATCCCGCTTACTGCTCCATCTGCTTACCAAGAAAACCAGCAGCGCAGGAAGTCAGCTTTGACTCCATCTCGCCAAATTTTACATTTTTATCATTGCTCACCATAATCACCGAACCGATGGCGTCTCCTTCACAGATAATCGGGCTGATTACCTGGGACTGATACTCCTCCTCCCCGCATACAGACTGATAACCGCTGCCTCCCGCTACGGTGATAGATGATTTCCGGTCACCAATTAAACCGTCCAGTTCCCTGCTGATTGGCTTTCCAGCAAACTCCTTTCGGTTTTTGGCTGACGCCGCAATCACCTGATCCCTGTCCGTAATCATCACAACATATCCTGTGGTCTGCGCCAGAGAATCCACATACTGTTTGGCGAAAGAACTTAACTCCTCAATGGGAGAATACTTTTTCAAAATAATTTCCCCTTCTTTATCTGTGTAAATCTCCAACGGATCCCCTTCCCGGATTCTAAGCGTTCTTCTGATTTCCTTTGGAATCACAATCCTTCCAAGATTATCCATTCTTCGTACAATTCCTGTTGATTTCATGCCAGTATTTTCCTCCATTTCCAGTTTCTTCTAACATTATTTTTATAGTAAACCCGGTTTACTGATATTCTGAATTTGTAATTTCAGATTTGTGATGTTAGTATCTGTAAAAAATGAAAGATTATGCATTGAAAAAGTTTTTCTAATATAACTTTCCACTGCCTTTGCCATCGACCAAAGCAGGCACGCGACGACACATTACCGGATGGTCTGCAAGCAGGTTTACAAGCCATATAAAGAATCCTTTTTGATTTCTCATTTCTTCTATGTAATCTTCTTTATCTACCATTTTGTATAAATGCCTGTCCACAACCAGTGCCAGCATGGCATCCAAACCATCTGTACCAGTAAGCCGCTGTGCCAGACGATCACAGCTATATTCCCTGGTTCTCGATGCAATACTTCCCACTAAAGGAATCAGTCTTGAAAACCAGATGGGAAGATTGTAATGCAGCGTCGCATGTCCATAATAAATGTGAGCCATTTCATGTGCAATGACAAAATTCAAAGCGTCCATATCCTCGTGCTCCCGATACGCCACCTCAAACAGCTCCGAATGAATCACAATCCACTGCTTGCGGAATAAAAACGAGGAAAATGCATTTAACACACCATTGCTCTGCATAACATATGCTTTCGGAACAGCAATCCCCAGACGGTTTGCATATTCCTCTACGGTCCTGTACACATCCGGAAAATTTCGCTCCGTAATCCGCAGGGACATGGAGCGGTACTGGGCATATATATAATATAGTGCCAGATACCCTATCACCAGAATAATAAATCCGTATCCAATAATCTGCATACCCAGCGGAATATCTTCCTCTGTAAGTTTTTTCCTATCTTTATTATCCTTCTTTTCATTGTCTTTTTTTGTGTCTTTTTCTCCTGTCCCGTCATCCACATTCACGCTCTCCATTTCCTCCTGGATTTGTTCGGCTGCCTGCTTCACGAAATCTTTATAATCAGAAAAGTTCACCGCAAACATAATTATGACTGCCACAATAATCAGTATGTTTAGTTCAATCAACCTCCGGTACCATCTACGTTCCAAACGGTGTTTGCATCGTCTGCCAATCTCTTTTGTAATCGGTTCATGCTGCTCCTCCTCCGTCAATTCATACACTTTTCTTTGTTCCGTCATATCCTCTCTGCTATGTTTCCGTCTCATCACATTCCTACCTTTCCGACAGATTTCTCTGCCTCTCTTCTGTGTTTTACTTACTCTCCCAGTATATAAAAGGACACAGAGCCTTGCATGAAAACTGTCGTAAAATGCAATCTCTGTGTCGTAAATGGAATCTGGTGTACAGATACATTTATTCTATATTGCCACTGGAAACCGGAATCATCATGGAAAGAATAAATTTGGATTTTTCCATCTCTACCTGCATAGAACCGCCGTGTTTTTCCAATGTCCGGCGCATACTCTCCATACCGTATCCGTGAAGTTCTTTATTCTTTTTAGTAGTAAACCGCTTGTATAATTCCCCGGAATGTTCCTGCTCACACATTGCATTGGCAAGTTCCACAAAATAGAAACTATCCGTCCGCCGAAAGGTTAAGTGTATCCATCCGGGCACATTTTCCGGCAGGCGCATACATGCCTCCACCGCATTGTCTAACGCATTGGCAAACACCGCACATATATCAAAGGGTTCCCAGGAAAGTCCACCGTCCAGGACTCCCTTCTGTGAAAACTCTATATTGTGTGACTTCATATTTCTCTGTTTCATGGCAACGATACAGTCAAGCATCCGTTCTCCCGTGACAATCTCCGGGGAGAAGGATTTCGCCTCACCCAACATCCCCTCCACATATTTTTTTGCTTCTTCCCACTGCTGCTTCTGCAAGAGCGCATCCATGCAGGAAAGATTGTTCACAATATCATGCCGGAACCTTCGGGTAGCTTCCTGGCGCTCCTCATAATCTGCAAAATGCGCCAGCTCCAATTCCAGCCATTCTTTGTGATACTCCTGCCCCCTTCGGTAGTACTCTGACAATCGTTGTTTCACTAACATAACAGGAAAAACAATATACATAATTACCACTGAAATAAAAACTACCACTCGTATATCCGAATCAATCTCCATGTATTTTCCATTCAATATATTTTCAGCAATTACCACATTAAACACGTCTACAAAAATGCTGAACAAAATTAACAACAGGCGGTGGGATATTTTTAAATTCAGAAAAATTCCTTTGCGGTAAATGGCAAAATACAAGTAAAAAATTACCACCAAAAGAATCCCTGATGCCAGTGCCATGGATTCCTCTGGCGCAATCCCCTCCTGTATATGTGGCACGCTCCATTCCGGCGCAATCATACAGACCAGCATTTCGCAATACATTATAAATGATGCTGCAAATCCAAACAGGATTTCCAAAAAAGAAAGAGCACGCCGGATAAATCCCTTCTTCCCGCCGCGCAAAAAACAGTATATAAAAATCCCCCAGAAAACACATGTACTCACTGATACGAGACCGGGATTCCATTTCTCCATCAAAGGATTCATTAAAAAAATATCTAACAATGCAAGTATTCCCATCAAAACCAGTGTAATTTTATCCAGTATGATGGTATCTTCATATAAGGTCTTTCCCACTATGAGAAATGTTACAATCAGCAGCAAATCGCATATGCTTTCCATCAAAATGCCTCCCTCTGCACATACTCATACAACGCTTCTTTCAAAGCCTTTTCCCTGATTCGGCTAAGTGGAATATTTTCACCGTTTTCCATGAACACTTCCCTGCCTGCCACTCTCTTTACCTTTGCAAGGTTTATCAGATAACTGCGGTGACAGCGAAAAAAATCATACCCGGAAAGCTCCCTCTCATAATCCTTCAGATTATATCTGCGCATATATTCACTATCCATGGTCACTACACGAATATCCTGATTTCTCGCTTCCAGATACAGAATTTCCCCCACTGCAACCATCACCAGCTCATCCTCCCTTTTTAGGAGAAGCTGTTTTTTCTCTTTCTTTTGCTCCAGCATAAGCCCGACAATCTCGGATAATTTTTCCGGCGTAGCGGGTTTCGTCAGATAACGGAGCGCCCGCACCTCGTAACCCTTCAAAGCATATTCTATATGGGAGGTCAGAAACACAATCGCCATTTTTTCCTCTGTCTCACGCAGCGCTTTTGCCACAGAAATCCCATCCATCCCCGGCATCTCAATATCCAGAATCACCAAATCATAGCGGATTTTTCCACATGCCTCCAAAAGCTTTTTTCCTTCCCGGTATACGTCCACTATCATGTCAAGACTTTTGTATGCTTCTTCCAGCGTCTGTTTCGTCTGCCCGGACGAAGACATTTCATCATCACATATTGCGATTCTCATAAAAACCATCTTCTCCTGTTGGAACTGTCTACTCTGGCGGCCACTCCATCGTCTGTGCTACTACACCAAGACGTTCCTGCCGTCTCCTGTCAACCCCATGAGCCATCTCATTTCGGTTTCGAATATAATTCAGCTCAATTTCTTTATCATATCCCAAAAATATGTAAGGTGTCTGGGACGCAATATAACTCATCAGATCATCCATAATTTTTTTGTTTCTGATATCAATTTTCAGCTCTTTGCCATTCCTCTTTTTTATCTTAATGGTATATGTCTTTCTTGTAGGAATATAGTATACGCTGTGTTTTGTCACAATTGGATAAATCCACACAATATCTCTTGTTTCTATAAAATGAACCTTGTCTCTTACCACCATCAAAAAGTATCGGTCATCCAGACGAAGCCCCTGTACCGGCGTGCCAGCTTCATAAAAGTGCTCCATCTGGGTCAGTCCATATTCTAAATCCTCCTGTGAGCCAAAGTATTTCTTTAAATCCTTAATATTTCTCCCCCTGATTCCTCCCACAATACAATAAACACTCACACCCAAAAGTACCAGAATCAGAATTATTGAGACTCTCTCGGAAGACCAATCTATACTGCTATATTCTTCTTCTACCAATACATATGGAATATAAGATATCTCCTGCCCGGTGATAACTTGGAAAACTGGAGTTTTCTGACGATAATTCTCTAAGAACTCGTCATTAAGTTTTTTTATGACGCCTTCCGCCTGCACAGACCTTATATTACTCTTGATATCCTCATTATTTGTCACCAATGCCTGTATGTTAATTTTCATATTATTATCCAGTAAATCCTTAATTGTACCTTCACAGAAAATCCCCATATACTTGTCTCCTACTGGAATAATAAACTCATCGTACTTTGTTAATCCATATACTCCCAAATACGAATCTTCTTCCAAATACGAATAATGCTCTATCGGAACAGGAATCTCCCCTTTCACATACATGCCCTCTTTGATTTCATCGGCACTAAGAGAATTAAAGTCCTGCGGTTTCTTCTGCATCAATACCTGCATCAAATCAGGGATACTATCCAGATTATTTTTCACCATAAACATCTGGATAAAAGAAATAATCCCCAGCCAGCACAAGAGCGCACTCAAAATCATTCTCGCCATGTATTTTATTTGTAATTTTTTAAACATATTATTCCCTCTTCGTTAAAACCTATCTTCACCTACCGAACCTGTCTGCTCTGCCGGCTGCTCCATCGTCTGTGCCATAGTGCCGAGATACTCCTGTCTTCTTCTGTCAACCTCCTGAATCATCTCATTCCGATTTCTATTATAAATCTTCTCAATTTCCTTGTCGTAGCCCAGAATCACATAGGGTATCCTTGAACCAATATACTGCATAACTTCATCCATATCTCGCTGGTTCTTAACACCTATGATATTTTCTTTGCCACTCCTCATTTTTACCTTAATCGCATATGTCTTTCCAGTGGGAATACCATTCGTACTGTGTTTTGTAATATTCGGATAAATCCACACAATGTTTTTTGTCTCGATAAAATAAACTTTGCTTCCCATCACCATCATAAAAAACGCGTCATCCAGGCGGAGTCCATGTACCGGTATGCCGCTCTCATAGAACTGCTCCATCTGAGACAATCCGTACTCCAAATCTCCCTGCGCCAGACAATATTCCTTTAACTCTTTAATATTTCTCTGTTTCACTATGCCCACAATACAATAAATACTGAAAAACAAAAGCATCAGGACAAAAATCCCCTGAACAACCAGACCAGATATTCCTATATCCCCGTATCTGCCCTCCATGATTACATAGGGAAGAAAAAGATTTTTTTGCTCCTGCTCAATTTGCAGCTGTGAAATAAACTGCTGAAAAAAACTTAGCGATTCACCGTTAATTTTCTGAATCACACCTTCCACCTGTACGGGCGTCAGACCGTCCACCAATGTCTTATCGTCTTTTTCCAATGCCTGCCAGTAGGTTTCCATGTTGGCATCCAGCGAATCCATGGTTGTTCCATCACAGGACAAGCCCATATATTCTTTCTCTCCTACCGGAACAAGAAACTCCTTGGACGTGGTTTTCCCATCCTCCGTCCAGTATGCATAGTAATCTACCGGTGTAAGAATCTCTCCTTTCACATACATGCCCTCTTTGATTTGAGCCGCAGTTAAAGAATTAAAATCCTGCGGCTCCTCACCGCTTAGTCTTATCAATGTGGAAATGTCCTCTGCATTCACTGCCACAAGTATAGCGATAAGCACCCAGCAAAGCACCGCTGTTATAATCATGTTTCTCATGTATCTCTTTCGTATTTTTTCAAACATAGTATCTCTCCTTATTTATATTTATCTTCCTTTTCATGAAATGATTGCTCTGGCGGATAGGATTGCCCTGGCGAATAGGATTGTCCTGACGAATACGACTGGTCCGTCGAATAGGTCTGACCCGTCGAATAGGATTGTCCTGACGAATACGACTGCTCTGGCGAATACGACTGACCCGTCGGATAGGTTTGACCTGGCGAATACGGCTGCTCCGTCGGATAGGATTGACCTGACGAATACGACTGACCCGTCGGATAGGTTTGACCTGTCGGATAGGTCTGACCTGTCGGATAGGATTGACCTGACGAATACGACTGCCCCGTCGAATAGGTCTGACCCGGCGAATAGGTCTGACCCGGCGAATAGGATGACCCCGGCGAATACGGCTGCTCCGTCGGATAAGACTGACCCGTTGGATATGGCTGACCCGTCGGATAGGATGACCCCGGCGAATACGGCTGCTCCGTCGGTTGTGCCACTATACCGAGATGCTCCTGCCGTCTCTGTTCCACCATCCGAATCATTTCCCCTCGGTTACGCACATAAACACGTTCAATATTTTTATTGTATCCAAGAATCACATAAGGTACACTCGATGAAATATATTCTAACATCCTTTCCATGGAACGTTTATTCTTGATAGGAACCCTGATTTCAGTACCATCTATTTTTCTTACACTAAGAGAATACGTCTTTCCAATAGGTATAATAATAGGTATAAAAAGCACCCTGTACCGGGTTGTACGTGGAAAAATCCACAAAATATGTTTGGTCTGTGCAAAATATGCCTTTGTACCTTTAATCATTAAAAAGGACTCATCATTAAAACGAAGAC
>CAZSGT010000077.1:0-7478 GCA_964606215.1 uncultured Lachnospiraceae bacterium | reverse complement strand
AAAGATGATATGTATCATTTCATGAATACAGAGACCTTTGACCAGATTGATATGACAGACGACCAGGTGGGAGATGCCATGAAGTTTGTAAAAGAAAACGATATGGTTAAAATGTTATCCCATAACGGTGAAGTGTTCACCATTGAGCCGCCGATGTTTGTGGAATTGCAGATTACAGAGACAGAGCCGGGATTCAAGGGAGATACGGCACAGGGCGCTACAAAGCCAGCTGTAGTGGAGACGGGAGCAACTGTATATGTTCCGCTGTTTGTAGACCAGAATGATACGATTCAGATTGACACCCGTACCGGTGAGTACCTGAAGCGTGTGTAAACAAATAAAATATTTTAGAAATCAAAGAGTTGCTGCTCTGGTGGATGGAATATCTGCCAGGGCAGTTTTCGTTTACGCGAAGGCAAAGACATATTTAACAAATTTAAACGAAATCTATATGCAAAATGCGAATGGAAATTTTGTACAATATCGATTATACTAATAAAAATTGTAAATGCATTCCACTATATTGCCATTGATTTAGAGTGATTTTAAATTTAAAATGAGGGAAAGGAGAACCGTTGCGAAAGAATACCATTAAGAAAAAAGATATTACGAAACTTTACTGGGATGACCCGGAAGAGTTTGCAGATATTTTTAACGCAGTATATTTTCATGGGAAGGAAGTCCTGCGGGCAGACGAGTTGGCAGAGCAGGATTCAAATCTTCCACTTCTTGAAAGGAAGGAAGCAGATTATGGAACGACAGAACAGTCCAGGGATTTATTAAAACTGGCAAATCACGTATGGTCACGAGGAGCGTACTTGCTTCTTGTGGGATTCGAGAACCAGACAGAGATACATTATGCAATGCCATTACGCATCATGGGATATGAGTACAGGAATTATCGCAGGCAATACGAAAATCAGGCACGCAGATATAAAGAGAATGGATATACAGATATGACGGGGGCTGAAATGCTTTCCGGAATGCGAAAGACAGACCGTTTACTGCCAGTAGTCACAGTGGTGCTGTATTATGGAATAAAGCCATGGGACGGGGCGAAAAGCCTTCATGAGATGCTGAAAATTCCAGAAGAGATGCGGGCGCATGTGGCAGATTATCCGATGCACCTTATTGAGGTTCGAAGTGCGGATTTGCCAGTCCATACAAAACGAAATAAGGATTTTTTCAACCTTACAAAAATACTGCTTGAGGAGGGGAAAACCGTGGAGGAACGTATGGAGCGAGCAATGGAGTATGAAGAGAAAGGTCAGGTAGATGCCCTGGTAATGATGACGGTGAATGCCATGTTTGCCGGGGGAAGGATACCAATAAAACAAAGACAGGAGGGAACAGCGATGTTGGATATTTTTGAAGAGGCGATGAACAGGGGGAAAAGGGAAGGAGAAAAAGAAGGCATACGTCAAGGTAAAGCTGACGCCATTATGGAATTATTGTCCTGCAAGGGAAATATTTCTGATGAATTGAGCAAAATCATCCGGGAACAAAAGAATGAGGAAACTCTAAACCGCTGGCTGCTGCTGGCGGCACATTCGGAAAGCATAGAAGCATTCCGGGCCACCATATGAACCAGTACGCATCGTTATTCCCAGTTTTGATATATCTCTGCGATTTTTTCTTCTACAATTGTAGTATCCAGGAAATATTCTACCGCATATTTTGCCTGGGCAATGAGCATTTCCAATCCGGTAATGGCGGTCATGCCAAGTTCTTTTCCCTGCCGGGTAAAGAGGGTCTCCGCCGGATTATATATCACGTCCACGGCCGCCTCACAGGAAGGAAACATGGATAAGTCAATGGGACTTGCGTCCACATTGGGATACATGCCTACGGGAGTTGTATTTACAATAATGGAAGCGTTACGATGATTCGTACAGGCTTCTTCGTAAGTGAGAATACCTTCTCTTGCACTTCTTCCCACAACCAGAACCTGGGAGGCATTCATATAGTTAAGGACGGCTTTCACCGCTTTGCTGGCGCCGCCGCTGCCAAGAACCAGACACTTTTTTCCGGCAGGCTGGATGCCGTGGGCATCCAGCATATAGAGAAAACCGCCAAAATCCGTGTTATGTCCAATGAGCTTTCCGCCTTTATGTACAATGGTATTTACCGCGCCGATGGCTTTTGCCCGGTCGTCAATTTCATCTAAGTAGGGCAGTACTGCCTCCTTATAAGGAATGGTAACATTAATCGCTTTAAATTCCCGTTTTTCCATAAAAACCGGGAATTCTTCTTTTGTCAGGGGACACAAATCATAGGTATAATCTGCCAGTTTCTCATGAATGATTTTTGAATAGCTGTGTCCGAGTTTTTCTCCAATTAATCCGTATTCCATAGTAATCTCCATTCTTAGTGTTTTATATCTCCATGCGCAGACATAACAGATGTCGGCGTTGTGCAGGATTTCCTCCACCCTTTCATCTTACGCGAAACAAGGGATAAATGCAAGTTCAAATGTCTTGTCATATTCCTTACAGGTTGTACATATATTGAACAAGTACAACATCCATTGTTTTGCAAATAAAGTTCAGTTATTACGAAGATGTTATATCAAATCTGGGCGGCGGGGAATATGAGGTAAAGAAATGGGGGATACCATGGGAACGGATAAAGTGAAGCAGGAAATTTTGCGGATACTGGCGGAAAAATTCAGAAACCGGCTGGATTGCATCGGGGTAGAATTTTCTAATCTGCAGGAAATCCGTATGCGGGTGGACGCCCCTTTTATATTGGTAATTGGAGGGGAAGAATGTTTTGTCAGCCTGGATGGAAATCTGACAAGGGATGTCCGGTGTGCATTGACGGTAACGTCCGGGGATTTGAAAGAGACTCTGCAGTATATCAGCGGATATTCCATGTATGCCTTTGAAGACGAGCTTCGTCAGGGATTTATCACTGTACAGGGCGGGCACCGGGTGGGAGTGGCGGGAAAAATTGTGACGGAGGATGGAAGGATAAAGACCATGAAATATATTTCTTTTTTAAATATCCGTCTGGCCCATGAGATTACGGGCTGTGCAAACCACATACTTCCCTATATTTTAGAGGTTGGTAAAGTCTGCCACAGTTTAATCGTTTCGCCTCCCAGATGTGGAAAGACTACTTTGCTCCGGGATATTATACGACAGCTGTCGAATGGAAATGAAAATCGAAGGGGGATGACAGTGGGCGTGGTGGACGAGCGTTCCGAGCTGGGAGCCTGTCATCTGGGGGTGCCGCAAAATGATTTGGGAATCCGGACGGATATTCTGGATTGTTGTCCAAAGCGAAACGGTATGATTATGCTGGTGCGTTCCATGGCGCCGGAAATCATTGCCGTGGATGAAATTGGGGAGAAGGAAGATGTGGAGGCTATTGCGTATGCCATGAACTGTGGCTGCCAGATGCTTACCACCGCCCATGGAAGGGATATGGACGAGCTTCGGGCAAAGCCGGTTTTCCGGGAAATGATAGGGGAACGGTTATTTAAGAGATATATCGTGCTGGATAATCTGGGTGGAGTGGGACATGTCAGTAAGATTTTCAACGAAAGGGGAATGGTGTTATATGCTTAAATGGCTGGGGTGTATTTTGATTTTATTCTCTTCTGCCGCCATCGGCATGTATTGCAGTATGCAGGTGAAAAGCCGTCTGCAGCTGCTTCGGAGCCTGAAAAAATCTTTGGTATTGCTGCGGGGGGATATTACCTATGCGGGAAGCAGCCTGCCGGAGTCCATCGGCGGACTGGGGCGGGACGCTGACGATGCGGTGGGCAGATGTTTTTCCTGGATTGGTACATGCCTGACAGGCTTTGACAAGCGGCCCATGTCTGCCATATGGGAAGAGGGGTGCGAGCGGGAACTGGAGCAGACCTCCCTTGACCGGGAAGAAATCCGGCGTTTTAAAACACTGGGAAGAAATCTGGAAAACGGAGACCGAAAACAGCAGATAGACAAACTGTCCCTGTATTTAGAACAGCTGGAATTGTCCATCGGAGAAAATGAAGCAGACTGTAAAAATAAAACAAAAGTATATAATACGTTGGGGATTGCAATAGGGCTTATGACCGTCATCGTGCTTATATAGTAGGAGGCTATGTTGAAAAACTTTGTTTTTCAACTTGCAAGTTTTGCGCTGCGCCAAAACTTGAGCCATTGAGCTACAAGCAGACCGCATAAGCGGACTGCTATAGAAAACAGTCGCAGCATGGAGGCTAGATATGGGTATTAATCTGATATTTAAAATTGCAGCAGTGGGAATTCTGGTGTCCGTGCTCAGCCAGATTCTGAAACATTCGGGCAGGGAAGAGCAGGCATTTTTAACTTCCCTTGCCGGTTTAATACTGGTACTTATGTGGATTGTACCCTATATATCGGAACTGTTTGAAACGATTCAGAAGCTGTTCGCATTGTAAAAGTTTTGGTGGATGAAAGGAGATGTGTCCGATGTTAAAAATTGGAATCATCGCGATTATGGCTGTATTTTTGGGCTTGATGTTTAAGGGGCGGCACGGGGAATACGTTCTTCTCATCAGCATTGCCACAGCGGTTTTGATTTTTTCCCTTTCCCTGGGGAAAATGGAGTCGGTCATAGGTGTGATGAGGCAACTGCAGGAAACGGTGCATTTAGACGACACCTATCTGGATATCCTGCTTAAGATGGTGGGAATTACATATGTGGCGGAATTTACCTCCGGAATCTGCAAAGATGCTGGGTACAACAACATTGCGGGACAGGTGGAGATGGCGGGGAAACTCATGGTACTGACCATCAGTGTGCCAGTACTTACCAGCCTGCTTGATACCGTGGGACTGTTTGTAAGCCAGACCACGCCGTAAACCGAACGATACCGTGAAATGCCGGAAAGGAGGAGAACGGAGTGGACGAAGATATTTCATATGACAGTATCCAGGAGCTGCTGGACCGCATACTCGGCAGCAGCAGTTTTGACTTTGGAGAATATGTAGGACAGCTGGTGAACGGGGATACTTCCATAGATTTTGCACAGTTTTTGGGTTATGTGGGGCAGGGATTACTGCAGGGGTTGACGGAACAGAAAAACCTCTTTGTCCTTTTAATTATTCTGGCAGTGTTCTGCGGTTTATTTACCAATTTTGCCAAAATGTTTCAGGGAAAACAGGTGGCAGATACAGCTTTTTACGTCACGTATGTATTATTGTTTTCCTCGCTGGCGGCGTCTTTTTACCGCATACAGGATGTGGCGTCTACTGCTGTAGAAAACTTACTGGAATACATGAAGGTGTTTGTGCCCTCCTATTTCATTGCGATGGCATTTTCAAATGGTTCCCAGTGCAGCAACGGGTATTATCAGTTTACACTGGTGGTTATTGCCGGTTTGCAGTATCTGCTGGTATATCTTCTTTTGCCCTGCGTGCGGATTTATTTTCTGCTGGTGCTGGCGAACCATTTGTCCGAGGAAGATTTTCTGTCAAAGGCACAGGAACTGGTATCTACTTTTGTCCGCTGGTCCACAAAAACCATCACTACTGTTGTCATTGGAATGAATGTGATACAAAGTATGATTTTACCGGTGGCAGGGCAGATACGAAAGTCGGCGGCAATGAAAGCCACCAGCTTTATCCCGGGCATTGGCGGAGGGGCAAATGCCGTGGCAGAAACCGTATTGTCGGCGGCGTTAGTGGTGAAAAATGCCGTGGGGGCGGTGGGGGTTTTGGGGATTGTGGTAATCTGTGTAATTCCGCTGGCAAAGCTGATGGTGTATTCTCTGGCATATCAGTGCATGGGAGCGGTGCTGCAGCCGGTATCGGATAAGCGTATTGTGGGAACCATCAGCGGGGTGGCAATGTCCATACGGCTTCTTTTACATCTGGTGGGAGTGGGGGCACTGATGTTTATTTTAAGTATTACAGTGATGACTAGTCTGGGAAACGTAATCTGACGTGGGAGACAATGGATACAGGAAAGGGGCGACGGGATGCAGCTTGTATATGATGTGGTACAGAATGTGATGGTCTTTGTCATATGGATGTCGTTAGTGAACCACTTGCTGGAAAAAAGCAGTTTTGGAAAGTATATCCGATTTTTTTTGGGACTGTTGTTTCTCCTTGTTGTAATCAGCCCGGTGGTGGAAGCATTTGCAGGAGAAAATCCCGTACAGTTCAAGCTGGATTTGTCAATCCTGGACGAGAAGAGGGAGGATATGCAGGATGCCATGGAACTTGCAGATGAAAAGACGGCAAAAAAAATGAAACAGGCATATGAGGACGCCATGAGAGAACAGATACAGATGCTGCTTGGAAGTGAAGTGGCAGTGGAAGATGTAGATGCCGGTTTTACAGAAGAATTTGATGAGCTGCAGAGGGTGGCAGTGGTTTTGCGGACCCAAAAAGAAGGAGGAACAGAAAAAATGTCAGTGGAAGAGGGGGAGCGAGGGGCAGATGACAGAGGCGGAGGGGATGGTGTGGGTGCAAACATTGATGAGGTGGAGATTGGAGAGATTGTCATAGGGCAGGAGAGAGGAAACGGGGATTTACAGGTGCACAGTGAGAAGGGAGGGGAAAAAGAAGGGGAAATGGAAAAACAGGGGGAATATATAGAAAGGATAGCGGCATATTATGGATTGGAAGAAACTTCAGTTACCCTGGAATGGAAATGATGAGACAGCTGTAGAACAAAAAGGAAAAACAGCCGAAAAGAAAAAGAATCCCATTACCCTTAAAAGCATTGGGTTAAAACGTCTCGTTCTTCTGTTTGGCTCCGGTGTGCTGCTGCTTTTGCTGTGTATGCCGGACAGTTTTCTGGGGGATGTTACGGGAACGGAGAAAAAAAAGGAAAAACAGCAGGAAAAGAAGATGGCAGAGGGAGAAGCTTCATCGGGAGAGGATTATGTTTCCCGGATGGAGAACCGCCTTAAAGCCATTTTATCCAAGGTAGAGGGAGCCGGAGATGTGGAGGTTATGATTACACTTTCCGAATCCAGCGAGAAGGTGGCGTTAAAGGACGCTCCCTATTCCAGTGACAGCGTGGAAGAGACAGACAGCGCCGGTGGAACCAGAAAAAGCGAAAGCTACAGCGGGCAGGAGACCACAATCTTAGTAGACGGAGAGGAAGGGGGCGAGACGCCGTATATCATTAAGGAAGTGGAACCTCGGATTGAAGGCGTGGTGGTTTTGTCCGGGCATGGAGACGATGCGTCTTTGCAAAAAGAAATTATTGATGCTGTGCAGGTATTATTTGATGTACCTGTTCATAAAATAAAAGTAATGAAACGCAACTAGAAAGGATGGTACATATGGGTAAAATTTTCAGGAAAAACTTTTTCGGGGAAAAGCATATATAACGGCATTGTAATCGGGAATATATTGGTTTGGAGCAATAATCAAGAGCAAATCAGAAGAATAAAGATTTCGGATACAGCGCATGAAATTGAGCGTGTCCATACTGCGGTTGAACGAGCGAAAAAACAGCTTTGCGAACTCTATGACAAGGCTGTCAAGGAG
>CAZSGT010000076.1:0-7514 GCA_964606215.1 uncultured Lachnospiraceae bacterium | reverse complement strand
TCATCGGCTTCCTGTTTCTTTGCCATAAAATACTCATCTGCCTGCGCCCTGCCCTCGGAAAGCCCCTGTGTCTTCCCTTCTTCATATGCTCTCTCCCGGATATCTTCGGCAGACTGCTCTGCCTCACTGATAATTTCATCTGCCAGCTTTTGGGCTTCTTCTATGGTTTTCTGATTGTAATCGTTCTCAGAAGCCCCTTCTGCCTTTTGGAGATTCTCATCCACCAAATGTTCTACATCCACAATATGCAATCCGGAAGAGAACGGAATATACTCTTCCGCCCCTTCACTGTGCTCTGGCATATTTTCCGGTTGTTTTGGAAAAATCTCATCTAACTTTTTATTGGAATTAATGACGCAGCTCTCGTCTTCCTGTACATTGAAATATACAGACTTAATCAAATTAGACAACGATCTCGTCACCTCCACCTCTGGAAACAATAATCTCCGCAGAGTCTTCCAGCTTACGGATAATATTAACAATACGCTGCTGTGCCTCTTCTACATCCTTCATACGAACAGGACCCATAAACTCCATATCCTCTCGTATCATAGTAGCAAGACGCTTGGACATATTGTTGAAGATAAGATTCTGTACATCCTCGTTGGCGCCCTTCAACGCTACTGCAAGCTCGTTGTTGTCAACCTCACGCAATACACGCTGTACAGAACGGTCGTCCAGAGAAAGAATATCCTCGAATACAAACATCTTCTTGCGAATCTCGTCTGCAAGCTCTGGATCCTCGATTTCCAGGGATTCCATGATATGTTTCTCGGTTCCTCTGTCTACTGTATTCAAAATCTCTACGATAGAATCCACACCGCCGACAATAGTATAATCCTGATTTACCAGGGATGCAAGCTTCTGTTCCAGCACTTTCTCCACCTCTTTGATAACATCCGGTGATGTTCTGTCCATCTGGGCAATACGTTTTGCTACATCGGTCTGCTTATCTGGCGGTAATGCTGAGATAATCGCAGCTGCCTGCCCGGATGATAAGTAGGACAAAATCAACGCAATGGTCTGTGGATGCTCATCCTGAATAAAGTTCAGCAACTGGCTGACATCCGTCTTACGAATAAACTCGAACGGACGAACCTGTAAGGATGCCGTCAGTTTTCCAATTACATCCTGTGCTTTATCTACACCAAGCGCTTTCTCGAGAAGGTCTTTGGCGTAACCAATACCGCCCTCTGCAATATACTGCTGGGCGAGACACACCTCGTAAAACTCATCCATAACCGAATCTTTCACTGCTGGTGATACGCTTCTTGTGTTGGCAATCTCCAAGGTCAATGTCTCAATCTCATCGTCCTTTAAATGCTTAAATATATTGGCAGACTTCTCTGGTCCCAGCGTAATCAGAAGTATTGCCGCTTTTTGTACACCGTCAATGCTTTCATTTTTTCCAGCCATAACACGCCGCCTTTCTGCCTATTCCCAATCTTCATTCAACCAGTTACGCAGCAGCTGTGCCACCGCCTCTGGATTTTCGTCTACAAACTTCTCTATCATGCGGCGGGTCTCGGAACCGTCGCTAAACTCAATATCCTCAAGGGACTGGTTCTCCTTAGTCGTAGCTAAGAGCTGTTCTACGGATAACTCCGGCTCCATCTCGGTAATCTCTACCGGTGCTGTTCCCTTGAATACCACAAATACCAGAAGCGCCACAATCAGTACAGCAAGAAGTATCATCAGATAATTTGTCCAGGTTGCGCCACTGCCTTCCTTCGCCTCAAATACCGGCTGAATAAATCCTCGAAGCTGGATATTTGCCGCCGGAATACCTGTGGCCGCTGCAACCAGTGCAATCTCCTCCTCGCTGATATCTATCGGTATGCGTGCCTGGTTAGCTTCCATAAATTCTTCAAAGGTAGTACCCTCTAACTGACCGCTCTCTTCCATCTTTTCTTCGTTGTATACCTGATACTGGATGGCAACAATTCCAATAGTGGAATCCTCTGCCTTAACCGCTCCCTTTTCCTTGGTAATATTCTCCACAGTCTGGTTTGTCAAAATATTTGACAGACGGTCCAGTGTCACGGAAGAATTGGAACCACCACTGGTCTGAAAATCATAGGTGGTATCGTCACCGTTTGTATCTGTACCCGGAACCCCCTGTGCGGCATTGTTTCCCTCTGCCTTATAGTTGTATATTTCACCGGGATATCCGTACTCTCTTCCTTCCGCCACATCATAGGTGGTACGCAGCTGCGTCACCGTATCCACATCAAATTGAATACCTGCCGTCGCTACTTCCACGTCGTCGTAATTGTATTTCAATAAAATCTGCCGGATATTGCTTGCAAAGGCGTTTCGCAGACGCTCGATAAACTCCTGTGAACCGTTGGAAGTCAATGCAGTTCCCAGGGTGTCGGACGCTTTTCCGGCATATATATTATTCATATTGTTGTCAATGATGCTGACATTTTCCACATCCGTACCCACCGCATTGGCAAGCCACTGTGCCAGATACTCTGCCATATCTGCTGTCATGGCATCATCATCTGCATCCGCCAGTGTAATCTTGGCGCTGACACTGGTCTGGCTCTCTTCGCCCAAAATATTGTAATTGGATTCCGGCTGGTCGATAAATACCTGTGCATCCTTGATATTGTCAAAACTAACCAACGCCTTTTTTATATCATTCTGCAACGCTAGTTTACGTTTCTGGCTCTTCTCACTCTCTGTGGTGGACATACTATTATCAAATGCATTCTCCCAGGAATATCCGGTATCTAACAGCTTATTGTCACTCATAAGATACAGTGCGTCGGTAAATCTGCTCTCTTCTACGTATATGGTCCTGCCGTCATTACTTGTTCGGTATTTGATGCCACTGTCGTTTAATGCCGACGCCATGGCACTGGCATCCTCTACATTCTCAAAAGCCTGAAACTTTTCATATGTAGGTCTGTTAAGAAACCATAGCAGACCAGCAACTGCAAGAACCAAAGCACAAACTACCGCGATAATCAGCGTTTTTTGCTTGCTGGTGTATTTATTCCAAAATTCCAGCAGTCTTGCCGGAATCTGTTCAAATCGTTCCTTCATCTTACACTCTCCTGTTATCCGTTTGTCATGCAGCTGTTATCCGATTAAAACTGCATATTCATGATATCTCTATACGCCGTCACAAATGCATCTCGCACAGCAACTGTATACTGCAGGGAAACGTTTGCCTTCTGTTGTGCAACCTGTAAATCATGAATGCTGTCTGACATTCCCAGCGCATATTTGATTTCCTCTTCCTCTGCCCGGTTGGTAAGATCGTTGGTTTCCTGAATTAAGGATGCAGCTGAATCCAGAATACTCTGAAAGGGCACTACATTTTTCTGTTCCGTGCCTGTCCCACCTCGCAGCTGTTCCAGATAGGAAACATTATTATTCTTAACTGAGTATATTCCTGACAAATCCATATAAATCCTCCATTCTTATCCTCCCCGTAAACCTTTATATATCAGACATCCTGCTGGTGTCTTTAAAAAGCGTAATTGCAGCGGCCCCAGTTGAACACCATCCGTCCCTCTGTCTATATACCGCTGTGTTACGAGAAATATCCTGTCCCGCTAAAAAGCGCTTCGTTCACGAAACGCCTTTAATTACCTCCGACATCAATGGCTTTCAACATCATTCCTTTTGTTGCATTAAACGCAGTAACGTTTGCCTCGTATGCCCTGCTGGCATCAATGAGGTTCGTCATCTCTGTCACTGTATTTACATTGGGATATTCCACATATCCATCTTCATTGGCATCCGGATGGGACGGGTCATATACAAGTTTGGTTGCCGTATCATTATCTGTCACAATCTGGGATACCTTTACTCCCTTGCCAGCTCTTCCAGTAGCCGACATCAGTGACTCATTAAACGAAACATAGTTCTTCTCACTGAATACAACAGTCTTACGTCTGTATACGTTACCGTTCTCATCTCTGGTCGTATTTACATTTGCAATATTCTGCGCAATGATATCTGTGCGCAGTCTCTGGGCGGTCATACCGCTGGAACTGATATTTAACCCTGTAAATAAACTCATACTCTGCCTCCATTCATCTCATCTCATAACATAATTATAAAAAACAAATATGCATATCTATAAAACGAACACAGCATCATCAACCCGCCGTCTTCGCAACTGCTTTCAACCGGTTAAATTCCTGGGTGATGGAATCTAACTCCACATAATATTTCAGCTGGTTCTTGGCAAGCTCCGCATTCTCTGTATCAATATCCACATTATTGCCGTCCATGCGGTAGCTGTAACCGGCACCATCCACATATGTCATGGGATTGATACCGTCCAAATCTACATTGGCAACATTATCATCCAGAGAAGCTCCCCCGGCAACTGCCTCCATCAGAAAAGTCTCAAACTGCACATCCTTGCGCTTGTAATTCGGTGTATCTGCATTGGCAATGTTATTAGAAATCACGGAATTGCGCAGCCAGCTGGCGTCTGCAGCCTTATCCAACACGTTTATGTAGTCGAACGCACTACTTCCTATCATGAAAACACTCCCTTTCATATTCATAAGTATATAATTATATTATAAGTATTTTCAACTAAAACTCAAGAAAAATTTTTCTTAGTGTCTTTGCGGGCTTCCAATTCTTCAAAAATCGCATCATTCACAACCCGGATATAAGTTCCCTTCATACCAGATGAACGTGCCTCAATGACACCGGCACTCTCAAATTTCTTAAGGGCATTGACAATCACGGAGCGGGTAATACCAACCCGGTCTGCCACCCGGCTTGCCACCACCAGTCCTTCACTGGAATCCAGTTCGTTGAAAACATGCTGAATCGCCTCATACTCAGAGAAGGACAATGTGCTCAGCGCAGATCTGGCAAGACGCTTTCTGCGGCTCTCCTCATCGCTTTCTTCCTGCTCGGAACGCATCATTTCCAGACCAACCACGATGGCGCCGTGCTCGGAAATAATAATATCCTCAATATCATAGGGTTTGTCCTCCCGGTACATAAACAAAGTACCCAGACGTCCACCCCGGACAATAATCGGCACAACGATGGAAAAATATTTTTCCACTCCTTTTTCCACAAATCCCAGCATTCTTACGTCCGCATTCTCCTTTGTTGAAAGTACATTTAACATGCGTTCATTCAGTACGGCTGCAACAATGTCGGAAACTCCCAGTGAAGCCATCTCCCCAATCTGGTCAATTCCCTCGCACTCCTGTTTACCAAGAATCTTTCCCTTCCTGCTCATAATCATCACATTGGATGTAACAGACTCACTGAGCACTGTACAGATATCATCAAATGCAATCTTGCGTTCAGTGAAATTGTGTAATACGTTATTCAGTTTTCTTGTTTTGTCTAAAAGTTCTAAGCTCATAGTGGCACTCCTTACTTTTTATTCTTAATATTCTTTTAATAGTATATCCCATTCCAGCTCTTAACGCAAGTTTTCTATTCTTGTTTCTTATTTCTGACAAAACTGCAATTATCTTCCATACATACCAACTTGTTTCCCTTCTCCAGTAAAACGCCGCCACATTCGGGACATTTTTCCCTGGAAGGACGCTGCCATGTCATAAAATCGCACTCCGGATTGTTAAGGCATCCGTAATACTTTCTGCCTTTCCGGGTTTTCTTCAGAACAACCTCCTCTCCACACTTCGGACAGACAACCCCGATTTTTTCATAGTAGGGTTTCGTGTTCCTGCAGTCCGGAAATCCCGGACATGCCAGAAATTTTCCATGAGAACCATATTTCACCACCATATTTTTACCACATAACTCGCAGACAATATCTGTAACCTCATCCTCAATCTTTACCTTTGCCAGTTCTTTTTCTGCCTGCTCCACCGCATCGTGCAAATCCGGATAAAAGTTTTCCACAATGGTTTTCCATTTTACGCTTCCCTCTTCTACGCAGTCTAACAATCCCTCCATATTGGCCGTGAAACTGACATCCACAATACTTGGAAACGCCTGTTTCATAATATTGTTCACAACCTCGCCAATCTCTGTAACATATAGGTTTTTCTGTTCCTTTACAATATATCTTCTGGCAAGAATGGTGGTAATCGTCGGGGCATAGGTGCTGGGCCTTCCAATCCCCTGCTCCTCCAGCGTCTTCACCAGGGACGCCTCCGTGTAATGTGCCGGGGGCTGTGTAAAATGCTGGCTTTTTTCCAAATCTTTCAGGGCAACCTCCGCACCTTTTTGTAATTTATCGGAAAACGAAGCCTTTTCCACCTTATCCTCATCAGACTGATACACACTGAGGAATCCATCAAACAACACCTTGGACGTCGCCGCAGTAAAACGGTATCCGCCTCCATCCAATTTCAAGGATGTAGTTTCAAACTTTGCCGCTGCCATCTGGCTTGCCATAAAGCGTTTCCAAATCAGCTGATACAAACGGAACTGTTCTCTGGTAAGGGCATCTTTCACTGCCGCCGGCGTCAGCTCCGCATAGGTGGGACGCACCGCTTCATGGGCATCCTGAATCTTTTTCGCTTCTTTTTTGCCATCTTTTATCTGGCCGGCAAGGTAGTTTTCCCCGTAGGTTTCTTTTATAAATTCCTGTGCCATTGCCGTGGCTTCCTCGGATATACGTGTGGAATCGGTACGCAGATAGGTAATCAGACCGATAGTTCCCCTGCCTTTGATAGCGACTCCCTCATATAACTGCTGTGCTACCCGCATGGTTTTCTGTGTTGAGAAATTCAGCGTCTTGGAAGCCTCCTGCTGAAGGGTACTGGTAGTAAATGGCTGGGGTGCACGTTTGGTGCGTTCTGAATTTTTCACCTCTCCCAGCACAAAAGACGCTTTCTGGCATTTTTTTAAAATCTGATTTAACTCTTCTTCCGATGAAATTTCCATTTTCTTACCGGGAGTTCCATAAAATTTGGCAATAATCGGCCGTCTCTCCCCCTTTATCTGGAACGTAGCATCCAGATTCCAGTATTCCTTCGGAATGAATGCATTAATCTCTTCTTCCCTGTCACAAATCAGACGAAGCGCCACCGACTGTACACGGCCTGCGGACAATCCCCGCTTTACTTTCGCCCACAGAAGCGGACTAATCTGATATCCCACCATCCGGTCCAAAACACGTCTTGCCTGCTGGGCATCCACCAGATTCATATCAATATTTCTCGCCTGCTTTATGGATTGTTTTACTGCATTCTTGGTAATCTCATTAAAAGTAATACGGTATGTTTTTTTATCATCCAGCTTTAACGCCTTGGACAAATGCCACGAAATGGCTTCCCCTTCCCGGTCCGGGTCGGTTGCGAGATAAATCTTGTCGGCTTTTTTAACTTCCTTGCGAAGGGAGGCAAGCAATTCTCCCTTTCCTCGAATCGTTATATATTTCGGCTCAAATCCGTTCTCAAAATCAATTCCCATCTGACTTTTCGGCAAATCCCGGACATGCCCGTTGGATGCAATTACGTCATACGTGCTTCCAAGAAACTTTTTTATTGGCTTCGCTTTTGCAGGTGACTCCACAATAACAAAATTTTTAGCCATTTTTT
>CAZSGT010000075.1:0-7595 GCA_964606215.1 uncultured Lachnospiraceae bacterium | reverse complement strand
TGAATGATAAATAGTGATTCCGACTGGCGAACATACATTTGAGTTCTTGCAAAAATATTAACAATTTTTAAGATTTTTATACACCTATTGTAAAGTGAACCGGTGGGGCGTATGATACTTTTTAGGGAAACGCTGATTAAAGTGTTTCCTTAGAAAAGATGTTGGGCAGCTTGTGACCGGGAGCCATGGTTCTCTGGTAATGCCCCGGAATGGAGGTTACGATGAAAAAGGTCGGGATTGGACTGATGGTCATATTGGTAGCAGCAGCTTTTGGGTTTGTCATATACATGAATGGAAAAATGTACGATAAGATGAATGCGCTGCAAAAGGCGTGGGAGGACGAAATTAATTCCCGCAATGCAGAGGAGGAAAATGATAACGGAGAAGATGTGATTGGCGGGCAGTATGTGATTCGTGACACCAGTCCGGTTTCAGATGCATATAAGAGCGGAGATACCAGCAAACTGGACGACCAACAGAAAGAGACATACGATATGGCTGTGGAAGTTCTGAAGTCGGTTATAAAGGACGGTATGACACCCTACGAAAAGGAACTTGCCATTTACCATTGGATAATAAAAAATATTACATACGACAGCGGTTCGTTTGTGGCTGTTGCCAGGGGTGAGACGGAGAAGGATACGCCCCATGGTGTCTTGAAGTCGAAACAGGCAGTGTGCGTCGGGTTTGCCACAACGTTTAGATTGTTTATGCAGATGTTGGATATTCCCTGCGTGGTGGTGCCGGATACAGAATTGAGCCATTCCTGGAACCGGGTAGAGTTAGAGGGGGAGTGGTATAATGTCGACTGCACATTTGACGTTAGTGGTGATGAAGACTTAGACGAAGATGGGGGCAACTACCGGAATTTCAATATTTGTGATTCTGTGTTTTCGCAGGATCATTCATGGAATATGGAGGCATATCCGGAAGGAACAGGCACGAAATATAATTATGTCGTGCAGAATGCCAAAACGCTGGAAGATATCTTTGAACTGCCAAAGATGATGAAATCCAGGATGAAAAAAAAGAAAGCATACTTATTCGTGGAGGTGCCTATAGATGTTGAGGGAGAATTGGTAGACGCTGCGGTATACGGTGTCATGAGCCGTGTCAAGAAAGGCGCGCCGGCGGATTATTTTGCACTTCCCAAGGATGACAAGCACTATGTACTGGCAATCTTTTTTGACAGGAGCGCTGCAGAAACCCAAAGTACAGTTTCAAAGGATATCAAGAAGATGGAAAAGAAACTGAATAAAATATTTGGTCCGGTACTTGATGATTATGATGACTACGATGATTATTAATTTCACGGTATTACAACCCGAATCGCCGGAGGAATGGAGGCAGAAAATGTTTGGAAAATACAGAAAAGCAGTGAGACTGTGCCTGTGTCTGCTTTTGCTTGCATGTGTCAGTACCGCATGCGGGGATGAAATGTATGATATATCCGTTTCTGAATTAAAGCAAAAAATGGATGAAGCCATGCCCGGACTTCCGGAAATGACAGAGATTTACAGTACCGATGATGATGCAGAAGGAAACCTGGAAAGACTGCTGGAACTGGACTATGATTTGGTAAAGGAATATTACTATGAGTATGCCAAGGAGGGCACTGCGGAGGAGATGGCAGTGCTTCGGATGAAGGACACCAACGCAGTGATTGACGCCAAAAACAGTTTTGCCGCACGGATGGAACAGCGGAAAAATATGTATCAGACCTATTCGCCGGATGAGGTTCCAAAGCTGGAAAAGGCACGGATTGTGGTGAAAGGAAATTATATTGCTTTTGTTGTCAGCAATAACCCAGGCGGAGGGGCAGACGCTTTTGAGAATGCGTTTGAGTAATGTGGCAGAAATACAGGACGCCTCCGGGAAGGCGTTTGAAATAATATAGTGGATATATCAGTACGTTCTCTTGTCATAGGGAATGTACTGATATTTATTTGTCTATATTTGAACTTGAAAATACTGGAGAATTTTTGTAATATGGTGTAATGACACTCAAACAAAGAGAAAAGGGTTGTAGTAATCAGAATTCCAGCTTTTCTGAATGGAGGAATCATTATGAAAGAAGTAGATCCAAAGCAAACCAAACGCGGGACGGCATTTGAGATGTGGATGAACGTGCCTATGCCCATGGTTACCATTTTTAAAACTCTGGACATTTCTCCTCTTGTGAAACTGAGCCGCAGGCATGATTACAAGTTCAATATGCTGATGTGTTATTGTATTGGCAGGGCAGCTTCACAAATGGATGTGTTTTTTCTTCTTCCTGTTGGCGATAAGCTTATGCAATATGATAAGATTGCGCTGAACACAGTTGTTGCCACCCGGGATGGTGAAATTAATACCTGTGATGTGCCATTTTCTATGGACTTACAGTGTTTTAACAAGGATTATCTGGAGTTGACCGGGCAGGTATACAGTACCTGTGAACCATACAATCTGGATGAGGATTACATGGTAATCGGTACCTCTGCCCTTCCACAAACGGAAATTGACGGTGCAGTGAATATTTATGCGGGATTTTATAATAATCCTTTTATGATTTGGGGTAAATATCGGAGAAAATTCTTAAAAACGACACTTGCAGTATCTTTTCAATTCCATCATACGCAGATGGATGGCGGTCACGCCGCACAGTTTCTGGAATGTCTCCAGCGGGAGATACATGTGTTAGAGGTAGAGAATTTGTAGGTTTTAATAAGCAAATTCTCCTTATATCCTTTAAATTGACTTGCTTATATACATATGCTAAAGTTAGAGAAGATATAGACCCCACAGGGAGGCAGGGATAAAAAATGAAATTTATACCATATGGAAGACAGTGTATTGAGCAGGATGATATTGATGCGGTGGTAAAGGTACTGCAGTCGGATTTTTTGACCACCGGTCCCACAGTGAAGGAATTTGAGGAGGCAGTGGCGGAGTACACCGGGGCGAAGTATGCAGTGGCGGTGGCCAACGGAACGGCGGCGCTGCATATTGCCTGCATGGCGGCAGGATTCGGGGAGGGAGACGAGGTAATTACCACCCCGGTTACCTTTGCTGCGTCAGCCAATTGTGTGCGGTATGTAAATGCTGCTCCGGTATTTGCAGATATAGACAGTGAAACCTATAATATTGACCCGGTGCAAATTGAGGAAAAGATTACAGACAGGACGAAGGGCATTATCCCGGTACATCTTACGGGACAACCCTGCGACATGGACCGTATTCATCAGATTGCAAGAGAGCATAATCTGACAGTGATAGAGGACGCAGCCCATGCCCTGGGAGCGTCCTACAAGGGACAGAAGATTGGCGGACTGTCGGATATGACAATTCTCAGTTTTCATCCGGTGAAACACATAACCACCGCAGAGGGAGGCATGGTGCTGACCAATGACGAAGCGCTGTATCGGAAGCTTTTGTTGTACCGTACCCACGGAATTACCAGGGAGGAAAGCTTGCTGACCCACCAGGAAGGTCCCTGGTATTATGAACAGTTAGAGCTTGGATATAATTACCGGTTGTCGGATTTGCAGTGTGCGCTGGGGATAAGCCAGCTGAAAAAGCTGGACCGTTTTGTGGCGAGACGCCGGGAGATTGCAGCCAGATACGATGAGGCGTTCCGGGAAATTCCGCAGATTATCACGCCAAAGCAGAGCCCCGACGGGGAAAACAGCTGGCATCTCTATGTCATTCAGGTAGAGGGTGCAGACAGGGGAAAGGTATTCCAGTCGCTGCGGGATGCGGGGATTGGTGTGAATGTGCACTATATTCCTCTGCATAAACATCCGGACTACCGGAACAACGGATATGGGGATGTGAGTCTGCCCAACGCAGAGAAGTATTATTCCAGGTGCATCAGCCTGCCCATGTATCCGTTGCTGACGGATGAGGAGCAGGAGTATGTGATTCAGAAGGTGATAGCGGCGGTGTAGTTATTTGTATTGATATGGAAGGGATGGATAATTATGCAGGAGATTAAATGTCCGAATTGCGGAGAAGTTTTTGTGGTCGATGAGTCTGGCTATGCCCAGATTGTTCAGCAAGTCAGAGACAGGGAATTTGAAAAAGAAATCAGCCGACGTGAGAAGAGTTTTGAAGAAATGAAAGAAAACGAATTGAAGCTTGCGAGACTGGAACAGAAAGAGGTTTTTGACAAGAAAATTGCATCAAAGGATTCGGAGATTGCCCAGAAAGACAGAATGATTGAGCAATTGCAGGCACAGATTTCCGGAAGCGAGACAGAGAAAAAGCTTGCAATCAGCGAAGCTGTTAATGCAAAGGATAAAGAAATTTCTCAAAAGGTGACGGAGATTACGGAACTGAAAAATCAGTTGTTAAACAAACAAACGGAAAATGAATTAAAGGAACAATCCCTGCAGAAACAATATGAGGACAAGCTGAAAGCAAAAGAAGAAGAGGTTGAGTATTACAAAGATTTTAAGGCAAGACAATCTACGAAGATGATTGGGGAGAGTTTGGAGCAGCATTGTTCCAATCAATTTAATGCACTGAGGATGACCGCTTTTCCCAATGCATATTTTGAGAAAGACAATGATGTACGGAGTGGAAGCAAGGGGGATTTTATTTTCAGGGAATCTGTGGAGGGAACCGAATTTATTTCTATTATGTTTGAAATGAAGAACGAGATGGACGAAACGGCTACCAAACACAAAAATGAAGATTTTTTCAAAGAACTGGATAAAGACAGGCGTGAAAAGAAATGTGAATACGCAGTATTAGTTTCTTTGCTTGAGATTGATAATGAATTATATAATAACGGAATTGTAGATGTTTCCTACAAATATGAGAAAATGTATGTGATTCGTCCCCAGTTTTTTATTCCTATGATTACTCTGCTGCGTAATGCGGCATTAAATTCCCTGAAGTATCGACAGGAACTGGAAGTGGCAAGAAACCAGCAGCTGGATATTCTGCATTTTGAAGAGAATATGAACGCTTTTAAGGAGGGATTTGCCCGCAACTACGACCTTGCCAGCAGGAAATTTAAAACTGCCATTGAGGAAATTGATAAGACCATTACCCATTTACAAAAAACAAAGGATGCGCTTCTTTCTTCGGAAAATAATCTTCGTATTGCCAACAACAAAGCGGAGAATCTGAGTATTAAAAAATTGACGAAAAATGCGCCGGCGGTAAAAGAGATGTTTGATGAGATGAAGAATGGGGATGTGGAAGAATAAGTCAAATCAAGCCGGGTGTGCAGACAAAAATCTGGATTTGTCCAGGGAATTCAGATTTTTGTCCGCACATCCGGCTTTGTTTATGTTATAAATTTTTAGACCTCAAAATTGCGAATAGCCTTTTGCCGATAGGAAATGAAACTGAACATTGCGCCCAATACCCCTGTACAAAGGAACATTACTGCCATGCCGCTTCCAGCACCCGTTCCTACTATGGTCTGTAAGGCCTTAGCAAGGGGCTTTTCTGTTGTCATAAATGGTTCAAACACATAATCCGCCAAAAAGCCGCCCAAAAGAATTCCTAAGGGGATTGTACTAAATTGGAGCGCATTCCGCACCGCAAATATTCTTCCCTGTATTTTTTCAGGAACATATTTATATAGGATTACCATTTGTCCAGCATTGATAAAAGCGATTGGAAGGCTTGCCGCCAATGCCGCAAATGACCAGAAGAATACATTCCTGCCCACACCCATGATGACATCACCCAATAAAAAAGAAAGCAGGGCGGATACATAAATCATTTTGGTACTCTTTGCCTTTATCTTTCCGGTGGAAACTATAATACCGCCAACGATTCCGCCAATTCCCATTACCGCATTTACGATACCTAAGACAACGCTGTTGTTTTCACTTCTTGCAAGTATCATTGGTGACAGGATATTCTCATAGGTCAGTCTGGAAAAGAAATTTAACAATGCCATGGTGAGGATAATCATAAAGATTCCCGTGTTGGCTCTTAAATAATGAAATCCTTCTACACAACCGGCAAACATAGACCTCTTTTCCTCTTTCTGAGAGAAATCTTCTGGAATCTTCAGCACAAAAAGCAATACCGAAAAAGCAAATACAAAACTAAGTAAATCAATTGCCAGAATCAGTTTAAGGCCTCCCAGTGCAAACAATGACGCCGCCAGTACCGGTGACAGGACTGTTACGAGATTGCTTGAAAAAGAATTCATTCCACTTACCTGTGTCAGTTTATCCTTTGGTACAATCTTTCCAATTGCTACTGACGATGCAGGACCTTGAAAGGCGTTCATAAAACCGATAATAAAATTCACAAAGTATATATGCCATATCTGCAATCCGCTTCTCACATTTAAAATTAATATGAAAGCGGAACAAATGGCGGCTATACTGTCTGACGTCAACATGATTTTCTTTTTGCTGTGATTGTCTACGAATGCACCGGCAAACAGGCTTACAATGATGTAGGGTACATAATTAAAAAAAGACATCAAAGAAACTGTCATTGCCGAACCATTCTGGGTATAAGCCCATAATATCAGAGCAAATGCGGTCATAGCGCTTCCCAATTGTGACAATGCCTGGCTAAACCAAAATATAATAAATCTTTTAAAACTGTTATCCATTGAATTTATCTCCTTATGATTTTGTTTTAACAACTATCCATAAGTACAAAATCCAATGCGGACGAATTTACCAACAACAAATTTGACACATATGCTGCCTGTTATCTCTGCACAAGCTTCGTCCATTCATCAGACCTTGTACAGAGTAAATTGCTTAAATCAATTATCATATGGCACAGCATACCATCCCTCCTGATTCAGTTTATGTTTTTTTGCACAATATAATCATAGCACACTACATGTTCTTTTTCTACAAATAAGTATCTATAAAAATTGGAATTTTGACTTTGTAATTTTGCTATCTATGTCCCAAACAAAAGCGATGGTGCGAAAGACAAAAGACGACCGAAGAGACGTGCAATAAATCCCACCAGCAGTGATGCAATAATTGTGCCCTCCCGGACTCCATCCAGCTGCTGTACGAAGCAGAGGGAGAGAAGGACAGCAATCACGGTCATGGATACATCAAAGATTATTTTAGTGAATCCAAAGTCGGTATTCCATGTAGTGGTGATTGCCCGGACGAAAGACTCACCCGGAAGCATGGCAACATCTGCCAGGACTTCCAGATATATACCAAATCCCAGTACGAGGCATCCAATCAGCAGGGCGGTTATACTGGCGACATAGGACCGCGGCTGGACAAATTTAAGAAGAATCATTGTAAAATCAATAAAATAGCCAAATGCGACTGAAATAGGTATTTGGAGTAAATGTTCCAATTTAAAGTTTTTACGCAGAATGAAAAGCTGTAGTAAAATCAGAAACAGGCTGAAAATAATTGTAAACTGCCCCAGGGTAAGGGGGAGATTCAAACTCAATACATAAGGAATAGAGGAAATCGGTGAAGTTCCCAGATTTGCCTTCGTAATAAGACTGACACCCAGCGAACTAATAAATAATCCAATCAGGAAAATGATGTAGCGTTTCAGCTTTTCCATTGTGAAGTCTCCTTTCATATTATTAGGATTGTTATAAGCATATAAATAACGATAAGGATTATAACTATATGAATTGGATT
>CAZSGT010000074.1:0-7614 GCA_964606215.1 uncultured Lachnospiraceae bacterium | reverse complement strand
TTAGTGAATGATGGGATTCGCATGGAGATATCTCAGAGAGGATTCGCCATGGCAGGGGAAATGGAACCCTTTTTGGATACATATGAGACCACGCAGACATTGTTAAGAGGCACTCCTCATATTGGAAGCCAGGAAATGCTGCGGGGTGATTTTGCAGAAGTTCTTGCGGATAATTATCAGAATGAGCTACAGAGAGTAAAAGACAATTATTCCGGCAAAGAGCAGGAAAATCAGCTGGCAATTCTTGATAAGGCATACGAAGAAGCGGCAGCAAGTGTTTCCCGCGGTTATGTGAAACAGCTGCGGATGATGACAGGGGATATTGTCATAAAACCACAGACCGGCGTATCCTACGCTTCGGAGGCAGAGGCAGAATATGCTTATCAGGAAAATCTGAAAAAAGATGCGGAACGTCCGGCGGTGATTGATTCTGGTTTGGCAGAGAATATACAGAAGGATGTTAAGAATTTTTTGATGCAGTTGAAGAAAGAAACAGCGGACAGTGACGTTTCGGGATTCTTTAAATCCATTTTTAAACGATACGCTAATGTCCAGACAAATATAAACATATAATCCATGGAAAGGAGTCAAAAAATGAAAATCACAAATATTCATCAAAACATAACAGAATCCGATTTTTTAAATAATATCAACAGGGGAAATTCTTTTGTGCCGCCGAAGAAAGGGGATGGGGAGCGTGCGGCATCCTTGCAGATTAGCGAGGAAGCACAGAAGCGATTTGAAGAATCCATTGTACATTTCGACCGACGGATAGTTCTGCCGGAATATTGTGGAATCTATGGCACGGATAAGACCATTGCCACCGCAATGGAATCCTGCAGTAAAGAGGAACAGGCATTTGTGTATGATACCATCCGACAGAATTTTCTTATAGAGGACACTTCTTCTTTATCCGAAGAAGAGCGGCAGGCAAATATTGCGCTGGGTTTGAAAAAAGCCCAGTATGCAGCTGAAAATTTTATACCGGAAGAATACAGAGAAGAATTTTTGGATGCCATGAATACTGTTGCGAAGCTGGCAAGCGCAGGGACGGCTGACCAAAACGGCAAGATGGATTATGGAGTGCCAGAGGCTAAATATCTGGGGCATGGCAGTAATCTTGTAGCTACCACAAATGACATAGAGATGATGAGAATCATGGATAGTGCAGCTTATAAGGAGTATCAAAGAATTGGCGCCCAGAGCAGTAATAAAGACAGACCTATGAATCAGTTAAAGTACCTGGTAAATTGGTTAGAGAAAACCGCAAAGACGAAACCGGGCATGTTGGAGGCATATGAAGCGAAAACGGATAAATATATGGAAGAGAAAGTAAAGAATCAGGCGTTGCCGTCTCATTTTGACAACATCGATGTGTCGGACAAGAAATCGTTTTTGAATGGACTGCGAACATTTATGGATAAAAATCCAAATTTAATGTCCGGAATTTTAGCAAGGGAGTTATCAAATAAGTTTTGGGTAAAGTGATGTGAACTACATATATAAAATTGTATACGAAACAGAATGACAAACAGGAGTCCTGCGGAATGCGCTTTTATGGCAGATACCGCAGGACTTTTCATCGAATAGAAAATTCCTCCGAATTAATGATAGACAAACAGTGAGAAAGAAAGATATAATGGTAATAGTCATTGTAAAAAGAAAAAGGAGGAATCATTCATGGAAAAGTCAAAAGTATATTTTACTACCTTTAAGACGACGGGGCAGGAAAACCTTCTTCAGAAACTGCACCGTCTGATGAAAACCGCAGGGTTTGAGGAGATAGATTTTACGGACAAGTATGCGGCTATTAAGATACATTTTGGGGAATATGGCAACCTGGCATTTCTGCGTCCGAACTACGCCAAAGTGGTGGCAGATTATGTGAAGGAGCTGGGGGGCAAGCCATTCCTGACAGACTGCAATACACTCTATGTGGGTAGCAGAAAGAACGCTCTGGATCATTTGGAAACAGCATATTTAAATGGTTTTTCTCCTTACCAGACAGGCTGTCATGTGCTTATCGGTGATGGGCTGAAAGGGACAGATGAGACCATTGTGCCCATTGATGGGGAGTATGTGAAGGAGGCAAAGATTGGCCACGCCATTATGGATGCGGATGTGTTTATCTCTCTGACACATTTTAAGGGGCATGAGATGGCGGGATTTGGCGGCGCCTTGAAAAATATCGGTATGGGTTGCGGTTCCCGGGCGGGAAAGATGGAGCAGCACTGTGATGGAAAGCCCAGTGTGGGTGACGCCTGCGTAGGATGTGGGGCATGCAGCCGCATCTGTGCCCACGATGCACCACGGATTGAGAATGGAAAAGCCTCTATTGACCATGATAAATGTGTGGGATGCGGACGATGTCTGGCGGTATGTCCAAAGGATACCATTCAGGCAGATTTCAGCGATTCTATCGCTATGCTGAATTATAAAATGGCTGAATACAGTCTGGCAGTGTGCAAAGACCGGCCCTGCTTCCATGTGTCCCTGATTTGTGATGTGTCTCCCAATTGCGACTGCCATTCGGAGAATGATATTCCGATTATTCCCAATGTGGGAATGCTGGCGTCCTTTGACCCGGTGGCACTGGACAGAGCCTGTGCGGATTTGTGCAACGAGATGACGCCGGTGCAGGAGAGCGTGCTGGGAGAGAATTTGGAGAAGCATGGAAACCATGAAGGAAATGACCATTTCCATATGACTCACCCCGACACAGAGTGGAAATCCTGTCTGGAACATGCTAAGAAAATAGGGCTGGGCACGGATGAATATGAGTTGATGCGGATATAGAAAGGGTGGAATCAGAATAAGAATATGTGGCAAGGAGCTGACTGCAAGGTGGCAGTTAGCTCCTTGCCATTTTTTTAATTTTCATTATTTTTTTAAAATCCCCCTTGACAAAATTAAACATATGAATATAATTATATATGAACAGATGTTAATATGTTAAAATGAAAAGAAGAAGGAGGGGTTGAGATGGGAGATATGAATGCTGTTTCCCAGAGTGAATTTCTTGTGGCGGATGCGGGAATCGTGGACCGTGTATTGAAGAAACAGCCGGCAGAGGAGCACTTGTATGATTTGGCGGAGCTGTTCAAGGTCTTTGGCGATTCTACCCGCATAAAGATTTTGTATGCCTTGGTGGAGACGGAGCTGTGTGTGGGCGATTTGGCGCAGATATTGAATTTGAGCCAGTCGGCAGTAAGTCATCAGCTGAAGATACTTAAAGACGCCAAGCTGGTAAAATTCCGCAGGGAAGGGAAGATCATTTTTTATTCCCTGGATGACGACCATGTGCGCACGATTTTGAATATGGGAATGGAGCATGTGGAAGAATAAGTGAAAATTTGTAAACTATGTGGTGGAAAAGAAACGAAAATAGCAATCAAAAAAATAACTTTATAATGAAAAAATAGAAAGGCAAGGTGTATTATTATGAAAAAAACATATGGTGTAGAAGTGGATTGTGCAAATTGTGCAGCGAAGATGGAGGAGGCTGTAAAGGCAACCAAGGGCGTGAAAGATGCCAGCCTCAGCTTTATGACGTTAAAGCTTAAAGTGGAATTTGAGGATGGGGCAGATGTGGATGCGGTGATGAAAGAGGCACTGAAAAATTGTAAAAAAGTGGAAGATGACTGCGAGATTTTCTTATAGAATCCGGGTATCATAAGGGGAATTTCCCTATTCCTATAAGAATCCTGGTGCAGGCGTGACGTTTGCAGTGGCAGGAATGGAGGTTTGTTATGACGTCGAAACAGAAAAAAGTATTATGGCGCATTATTATTTCCGCAGTCCTTATCGTGGCGGTAGAAATTTTGTGCCATATGGTGAAAGTGATGTTGCCGGTGCGGATTGTACTGTATCTCATACCTTATTTTATCATTGGCTATGATATTTTAAAAAAGGCGTTGAAGGGCATATGGAACCGGCAGGTGTTTGACGAGAATTTTTTGATGGCAGTGGCGACCGTGGGCGCCATGCTTTTGGGAGAGTTTGAAGAGGGCGTGGCAGTTATGCTGTTCTATCAGATTGGCGAATTGTTCCAGAGCTGTGCCGTGGGAAAAAGCCGCCGGAATATTGCTGCGCTGATGGACATTCGTCCGGACTATGCCAATGTCATGACGGAGGACGGATTGCAGAAAGCAGACCCGGATGATGTGGAGATTGGCAGCAGAATCTATGTGAATCCCGGTGAAAAGGTGCCTATTGACGGGGTGATTGTAGAGGGAAGCACCACGCTGAATACCAGCGCTCTTACCGGTGAAAGCGTGCCTAGGGAGGCAAAGTGCGGGGACGAGGTAATCAGCGGGTGCATCAATCTCTCCGGCGCAGTGGTTATGGAGACTACTAAGGAGTTTGGAGAATCTACCGTATCTAAGATTCTGGATTTGGTGGAAAATTCCAGTATGAAAAAATCCCGCTCCGAAAATTTTATCACAAAATTTGCAAGATATTATACGCCGGCAGTTTGTTACAGTGCCCTGGCGCTGGCTGTTTTACCGCCGGTGGTGCAGATGATTCTCGGAAACAATCCCCAGTTTGGACAGTGGATTATCCGGGCGTTGACCTTCCTGGTTATCAGTTGTCCCTGTGCGCTGGTAATTTCCATACCTCTTAGTTTCTTTGGCGGAATTGGCTGCGCGTCCACCAATGGTATTCTGGTAAAAGGCTCTAATTATCTGGAGGCCTTGGCAAAGACCAGACAGGTGGTGTTTGACAAGACGGGAACTTTGACCAAAGGCGTGTTTGCAGTGACTGGAATCTATCCGGCACAGGGATTTAACGAAGATGAAGTGCTTATGTATGGGGCGTATGCGGAGAGCGCATCCAGCCATCCCATCAGTATAAGCCTGAAAGACGCCTACGGGGAAAATATAGAACCCGACAGAGTGAAAGAAATCGGAGAAGACGCCGGACATGGCGTCCATGCGCTGGTAGATGGGAAGAGGATTCTGGCAGGTAATAAAAAGCTGATGGAAAAGGAGCAGATTACCGTAGCGGATAATGACCATGACGGAACCATAGTGTATGTGGTGATAGATGGTGTTTATGCGGGATGCATTACCATATCGGATGTCATTAAGCCTACGTCCAGGGACGCCATCACAGGTTTGAAGAAAAGTGGAGTGAAGCAGGTTGTCATGCTTACCGGCGATGCGAAAAAAACTGCCGAGAAAGTTGCCCAGGAGATTGGTGTGGATGGGGTCAAGAGCGAGCTGCTTCCGGGAGATAAAGTGACGGAGGTGGAAAGTCTTTTAGAGACGAAAGGCGAAAAAGAGATGCTGGCATTTGTGGGAGACGGTATCAACGATGCGCCAGTATTGTCCAGAGCTGATATTGGTATCGCCATGGGGGCACTGGGCTCCGATGCCGCCATTGAGGCGGCGGATGTGGTGCTGATGGACGATGACCCGGCAAAGATTTCCCTTGCCATGCGCATTTCCGTAAAGACCTTGCGGATTGTAAAAGAAAACATTGTTTTTGCATTGCTTGTGAAGGCGGTGTGTTTAATTCTCGGTGCAGTCGGTATCGCAAATATGTGGGTGGCAATTTTTGCGGATGTGGGCGTGATGGTGTTGGCTGTGCTGAATGCCACAAGGGCGTTGCGGATACGGTAAGCTTTGATGACGTTGACAAGCTATTATTCATAAGTTATAATTTTACGCAGTTGTTATGCAGAAATGAGGATTATAATGAAAAAGGTTATAACTTATGGAACATTTGATTTGTTTCACCGCGGGCATGTGGAACTTTTGCGCCGCGCAAAGGAGCTAGGAGATTATCTGATTGTAGTCGTTTCTTCAGACGAATTTAATGCCATTAAGGGAAAGAAAGCCCATTACAGTTATGAGGACCGCAAGGCAATTGTGGAGGCGATCCGTTATGTGGATGAGGTGCTTCCGGAGTTTAACTGGGAGCAGAAGATTGACGATGTGAAAAATAATGATGTGGATGTATTTGTGATGGGAAATGACTGGACAGGCAAATTTGATTTTCTGAAAGAGTACTGTGAGGTGGTGTATCTTCCTCGTACAGAGGGAATTTCTACCACACAGATTAAAGAAGAGCTGGGGAAAAAATGAATCAGGTAGAATTGTATTGTGCAAAGTATGGTATTGACAGGGATGTGGTGGAACAGTGGGAGCGGATTTACGAAATTTACCGCCCACATCTGCGTCCCAACCGTAAATCACCGGCACAGGTGCTGGAATTTTTGCAGGAGTATTATACTCTCCGGCCGGTACAGTCTGCCTATGCAATCGAATATTTTCGAGATATTGCCATGAGAGACGAGTACCTTCTTTTACAGGGCAAAAAGGAAGAGGATTTACAGGTGGAGGTTTTCCAGATTGAGGAGGAAGGCGCCGGGCAGGTTTTATACCATATGCAGGAAGAAGAACACCGGCAGCAGATGGAGATTCTGACTCAGATGAAACAGGGATTTGTCTCCTATGATTTCAGCCCACAGCCAGTGGTGGTAGGTGTGGAACATTTATCCGGATTTATCATGGCGGAGGGAAGCCACCTGCTTTATGACAGAATCATTATGGAGCGGGGACTGAGTGAGGCGGAACTGGAGAATATTTATCTTGTTGTGGATTACGTGGAGACCATGATAAAGCATGGGAAAATGAAACAGTTACACTGATGTGTCAGGCATTTTTCTGGGAGAGGCTGCATATATTTATGCAGAGTAACTTTTGGAGCCTGAATATGAAAAAACGATTTCTAATATTGTGGATATGTATTTCTGCTCTTGCAAATGTTTGGCTGCAGGAGCAGATTTTTACTGTGCAGACATACCTTCAGTACTACAAGGAGGACCGAAGAGAGGAACTTCGGTGCCTTGCCGTGACGCCTCCGCTTTCCTGGAATACTTTTGATAGTCCTAAGGGGAGGAAAGCCGCCGGAAAAAAATGGACAGAGCAGATTTTGTTCAGCTGTATGGGAACCCAGGAGGAAATGGCAGAACGGCTGGATTTTGCGGGAAAGATGTTTGCCAGTAAATTTATTCCGGGGCGGTTATGGATGCAGGGGGAGGAAATCACGGAAAAAATTCTCAGAGATTTTACATATTTTCCGGTGGCTGTCAGGGAAGGGGAGAAGGAGACCCTTTCCTTTGAGAATTCATGGGGAGGAGCCAGAGATTATGGTGGAAGCCGCAGGCACGAAGGCTGTGATATTATGACCAGCAATAACCAAAGCGGTTACTTTGATATTGTCAGCGTCAGCGATGGTGTGGTGGAAAAAATGGGTTGGCTGGAGCTGGGAGGATACCGGGTAGGTGTGCGCAGTGAATCGGGGGTATATTACTATTATGCTCATTTGGATTCTTACCGGGAAGGACTGCGGGAAGGCATGAAGGTCCGGGCGGGAGACGTGTTGGGAAAAATGGGCGATACCGGCTATGGGGAGGAGGGCACCAGAGGAAAATTTGATGTACATCTCCATTTTGGCATCTATATGGACGAGGCGGCGTCATACAGTGTGAATCCATTTTTTGTTCTGGATGCATACAGAGATTACACCGTTACCGGATAGGAAATGGTTTCCTTTTTGATAGATGTATGTTATACTAAAAACAGTATATTCTTACTGTATAGGAAA
>CAZSGT010000073.1:0-7621 GCA_964606215.1 uncultured Lachnospiraceae bacterium | reverse complement strand
GTGATGACATTGACGGAAGGACGCTGGGTCGCAATGACCAGATGAATTCCAGCAGCTCTGGCAAGCTGTGCCAGACGGCAGATGGCATCCTCCACTTCCTTGGATGCTACCATCATCAAATCTGCCAGCTCATCCACAATAATAATCAGCTGTGGCATCTTTGTGATACCTTTTTCCTCGTCTTCTCCGTTTTTTTCCACCCACTCGTTATATCCCATAATATTGCGCACCTGTGCATCCGCAAATTTCTGATAGCGCTCCATCATCTCACTGACAGCCCAGTTTAAGGCACCTGCCGCTTTCTTCGGGTCTGTGACAACCGGAATATACAGATGGGGAATCCCGTTGTACACACTAAGCTCCACCACCTTCGGGTCAATCATAATCAGTTTGACCTCTGCAGGGTCTGCCTTATAGAGAATACTCATAATCAGCGTATTGATGCAGACAGACTTTCCAGAACCGGTGGCACCTGCGATGAGCAGATGGGGCATCTTGGCAATGTCCGTCACAATAATCCGCCCGGCAATGTCCTTTCCCACGGCAAAAGCCGTATTGCTCTTTGCCTTTTCAAATTCCTTGCTGTCTATCAAATCCCGCAGTGCCACCGGCACCGGTGAAGGATTTGGCACCTCTATGCCCACGGCAGATTTTCCTGGAATCGGTGCTTCGATACGGATGCTCTGGGCCGCCAGATTCAATTTCAAATCGTCCGCCAGACTTGTAATCTTACTGACCTTTACGCCCTGTTCCGGCAACAGTTCATATCTGGTAACCGTCGGACCGCAGGTCACACTTCCCGTCCGCACACGCACCCCAAAGCTCTCCAGGGTCTGCTGTAAATTCAACGCGTTATCTCGCAGCTGGGCATCAGAAAATGCCCCTCCGCTTCCTTTCATGTGACGAAGCAGTTCGACTGGCGGACATGTATAGACTGCCGGTTTTGCTGCTCCGGTATTTCCAGCGGGAGTCCCTGTATCAGAAACACTTTGCACATTCCCGGCACGCTCCGCTTCCATTCGCTTTCTCGCCTCATCCACCGAAATGGTTTTTAGCGGCGGTACTTCCCGCTTTGTATCCTTCGCCCCTTTTCTTTGTGTCCTGGCGGCTGGTTTTTCTGAAATTTCCTTTGCAGACTCTCCCCGATGTATCACAAAGGGAATTTCCGCATCTGCCTCCTGAGGTATGGGCGGCACTGCCACACTTGTGCCAAACTTTTTCTCTAATTCCTGCTTATAGATTGGCTTTCCATCCTCTGCTTCCGTTTTTGTTGTCTTTTTCGGGGCGTCCGGCGTAATCTCTGACATGCCGGCAGCTCCAGCAGCTTCTTTATGTTCTGACGTTGTATGTACCTGGTTATCCAGCTCCTTTTGTTTCTTTACAGCATCTGCAATACGGGCATTTTCCTCCAGATTAATATGATGAAAACCCGCAGGCTTTGTTTTCTTCTGTTTTTTGGGAAGAATCCGGTAAGAAGGCTCTATATAATCCTCCTGCTCCCGCTCCGTTTCATATAAATCTTCCATTTCATCCCGGTATCGGTTATATTCCCGAATCCATGCCATCACCCGCTTGCCAAACACAAAAGCAAGGCACAGAAAAAACGCCGCCACCAACAAAATGCCAGCTCCTGCTTTTCCCAATGCCTTTGCCAGCGCTCCCGCAATGCCGCTGCCAAACACTCCCGCAACGGAAGTCTTTTCCGCAAAGAGCCCGGTAATACAGTCCAAGAATAACGCAGCAGCAGCCACCGTCAAAAACTTAGGCATCGCCAGCGGATTCTCCCGGTTTGCCATGAGAAATACCGAACCAAAAAAAACAAATAGAGGAATCAGCCATGCGCACCATCCAAATACATATACAAGACCTTCTTTGATAGCTCCGCCAACCGTGCCGCAAACACCTGCAAGGCAGGCAGACAAAAACACTGCCACCACCAGGGACAAAACCATGGCGCACACAAATTGTGCCGCCTGCAAATCCTGGTATTCACTGAGCTGCTGTTTTGCATCCCGGTTCTGCTTTGTCCGGCTGGCCGCCTGTCTTTTGTTATTTCCGGAACTGCGGGTTCCGCTGCCTCTGTTTTTGGCAGTTCCCGCCGCCTTTCCAGAGGAAGTTTTCGCTGTTCCCTGTTTCTTTGCTGTATTTTTCTTTCCGGAAGAGGTTGTATTCTTTTTTGCTCCGGATGTTCTGGAAGCCATATGTATCCTCCTTTCGCTATTTTTACATATTGGTAATCACAATCATACCAATTCCAAGAAGAGCGCTATAGACCGCCCATGGTAAAAACCGCTGTTTTTTTATCACCTGTTTCAGAATCCGCACGGATATCAACGCTGATACCGCACAAAGCAGGACGGAGATAATGATTCCAGTCAGATTGGCGCTGTTTTTTGCCAGCGCTATCATATCCCCACGGTTGACATACACCACACCTGCAATGGCAGGTATGCTCATAATCATCGAATAACGCATTGCAAAAGATTTATCAAAACCGTACAACAATGCCGCTGTGACCGTACTTCCGGTTCTTGAAAATCCCGGCAGACAGGAAACCGCCTGCACAAGTCCCAGCCGGAATGCGTCCTTATATGTAGCATCCTTTGGATGAATATTTGCCGTCTTGGCGCCGGCAGCGATACAAAGAATTACTGCCTGACACAACATAAACACACCGCATATCAACGGAAAATCCTCCAGCAGATACGCTACATCCAAAAGAAAATAACCGCCCACAGCTGCCGGTATGGTTGAAACCAGCAGCATGCATGCAAATTTCCGGTATTCCGAGTTGATTATACGTTTGCGGCGCACTTTCATTCCAAAGATACGGCAAAAAAACCGGAATACATTCTCCGTAAGTGCCCATATCATACAAAGGCATTCCAGAATCATTTTTCCCACGTCTTTTCCAAATAGAAGTAAAATAGCTACCAGTTCGCCTATATACATATAGCTTACCCATGCCAGAGTAATCTCTCCGGCATCGGAGCCACTCACCTGATTTACCAAAAGCAGATGTCCATAACTACTTACAGGTAAAAATCCGGTAATCCCCTGCAGTAAGCCGTAAATGACTGCCTGTAACACTGACATCAAATTCCCCCTAAACATTTGTTTGCCTTCGCAACGTTTCTATTATACCGTTATTTAAAAAGAAATGCAACCGCAATTATCTTTTGATTTTCCTCATTTTTTCTGTCCTCTTGCACGATTTTCCATGATAGTCGTAGAACCGATGGGTAAGGACCTGTTATCGCCCACTTTTATTTTCTAATGGTTCTCCCTGCATTACAAAGTGATTCCTGGAAATATCCGTAGCCGTGCCGCCCTCCCGCAGGCGTAGTGTTAAGCGGACTCCCAGAGAAACCCTGTCCCGCAGTTCCGTATCACTGCGTGCTCTTTTGTACTGTTTGCAGCAACATGCACCTGTTTATGGTTTTTCTTTCCAGGCACACTCTCGTTATTACTCGCACGCAGCGGTACATAGCATGCTAAAAAACAGCATACAAGGACCGGCGTGCGAGTCAATGCCCTTGAAAGAAAAACCATAAAACCGGTAGCATGGTGCAAGTTTACGAAAGAGCACGCTAATAAAGTATACGGACAAGGGGCAGGAGTTTTCTCCGGGAGTCCGCTTTCTCTACACCTGCGGGAGGGCGGCACGGCTACGGACATTTCCAGGACGCATTACTGAACGCAGAGAGAACCATGGAAAGTCACTGGTAAAAAGCGGGCGATAACAGGTCCTTACCCATCGGTTCTTTAATAATCGTGAATCGTGCAAGAGGACAGAAAAAATGAGGAAAGTCAAGCAATTATCTATTCCCCGGTTTGTGTAGCTGCATCCTGCTCCTTTATCATTTCATGCAGCTTGGCAAGGGCCTCTTTAATGCCTCCCACCTGATGGATTAATCCTTTGGAAACCGCCTCTTCCCCTACCAGAATCGTCCCCAGGTCTTTGGTCAGCACTCCTTTTTTTACCATCATCTCCTCAATATCCTCAGCCTCTACACGACTGTGGGAAGAAACAAAGGAAACAATGCGGTCCTGTATGATTTTAAAATATTCATAGGTGGAAGGGGCACCAATGACGGTTCCGCTCAGGCGTACCGGATGCACAATCATGGTACCTGTGGGCGTGATGAAGGAATAGTCGCAGGATACTGCCAGGGGAACGCCAATGGAATGACTGTCACCTACCACCAGGGAAACCGTGGGCTTGCTCAGGGATGCAATCATCTCTGCCAGCGCCAGCCCTGCCGACACATCTCCCCCCACTGTGTTAATAAGTATGAGAATTCCATCAATATCACTGCGGTCCTCCAAAGATGCCAGGGATGGCAGAAGATGTTCATACTTCGTTGTCTTTGTATTGCCGTTTGCACACTCATGTCCCTCGATTTCTCCGATAATGGTCAGCAGATGAATCCTGGTATCCGCTTCATTTTTATCCAGAACAACCTGTCCGGTACTCTCAATTTTATCACTCTTGGTCTCTGATGCCATATATACCTCTTTTCTGCAAACTGCTCCATCGCTTGTTTATATATGGATAGAATACCCGGATCCAGAAATTTTACTCTTTAAAACTATGTGGAATACGTTTTAAGACCATTCCCGCCAAAAAACCGATAAAAATTCCTGCCACGGTACCACTTACCACAAGCACCGGAAAATAGTACATGGGAAAGGAAGAAGATAATACAAGCATCGCCACAAGAATCTGTCCAAAATTATGGCAGACGCCGCCGGCAAGACTGACCCCCATCATGGAAAAACAATTGGTCCGCTTTAATATGCCCATGACAACCAGACTGCAAAACATTCCGGCTGCACTGTAAAACAAGCTGTACATATTGCCGAAGGTAAAACTTACTAAAAGAACTCTTGCTGTGGAGACCAGCAGGGTAAATCCCATGGGCGCCGTATACAGGCACAGCATGGTCACCAGATTGGACAGACCAATTTTCATTCCGGGAACCAGAGGTACCGCAAATATGGTTTCCAGATAACCCAACACAAAGGCCACAGCCAGATACAGACCACCTCTTGCCACATATTTTGTCCGCATACCTTCCTCCTTTCTCTGTCTTGACAAACACCGCATATACCTGGTCCGGACAGAGGAAACTTCCTCCACCCTGCTCCATACGGCATATGCGGTGTTAAAGTTACAGGCTTCTGAATCCTGTTCCTGTTATTATTTTACATCCTTCATACTGAAGCTGATACGTCCCATCTTGTCTTTTCCGAGACATACTACCTTCACAACGTCACCCAGCGTAAGCACGTCCTCTACGCGGTTGATGCGCTCCTTTGCAATCTTGGAAATGTGAACCATTCCCTCCTTGCCAGGTGCAAACTCTAAAAATGCACCAAATTCACGGATATTGACAACCTTACCTTCCAGTATCTGTCCCTCTTCAAAATCCGTAACAATAATCTGAATCAGGCGTACCGCCTCATCCATCATTGCCTTGTCGGTTCCGCATACGGAAACAGCTCCGTCATCGGTAATGTCAATCTTTACGCCAGTGCGGTCTATCAGCTCGTTGATAGTCTTACCTCTCTGTCCCACAACATCACCAATCTTTTGCGGGTCAATCTGAATCTGGATAATCTTCGGCGCAAACTCTCCAACTTCCGGACGTGGCTCGGAAATCGCCTTATCCATAACCTCATCCAAAATATACATACGTGCTTCTTTGGTGCGGCGGATTGCCTCCTCCACAATCGGTCTGGTAAGACCGTGAATCTTGATATCCATCTGGATTGCAGTAATACCATCTCTGGTACCAGCCACCTTAAAGTCCATATCTCCAAAGAAGTCCTCCAGTCCCTGAATATCTGTCAATACAATATAATCATCATCGCTGTCTCCGGTAACAAGACCTGCTGAAATACCTGCAACCGGCTTTTTAATCGGAACACCTGCAGCCATTAAAGACATGCTGGATGCACAAATACTTGCCTGGGAGGTAGAACCGTTTGACTCAAAGGTCTCGGAAACGGTGCGGATGGCATACGGGAACTCCTCCTCACTGGGAAGTACCGGCACCAGCGCACGCTCTGCCAAAGCGCCATGTCCAATCTCACGGCGTCCCGGACCGCGGCTTGGCTTTGTCTCGCCGACAGAATAGGACGGGAAGTTATAGTGGTGCATATATCTCTTGGAAGTAATCGCCGTATCCAGTCCGTCAATCTTCTGTCTCTCGGAAAGAGGAGCCAGGGTTGTAATCGTACAAATCTGTGTCTGTCCACGGGTGAACATGGCGGAACCATGTACTCTCGGAATGATGTCTGTCTCTGCGGAAAGCTTACGGATTTCAGTAATCTGACGGCCATCCGGACGCTTGTGGTCTTTGAGAATCATCTTGCGGACCGTCTTCTTCTGATACTGATATACCGCCTCGTCAATCAACTCCAACCACTCTTCATTGTCCGCAAATTTCTCTTCCAATTCATCTTTAATTTTGCGGATATTTTCCTCACGAACCTGTTTTTCATCCGTAAATACGGCAACCTCCATCTGCTCTGGAGGACATACTTCCTTAATTGCTGCAAAAAGCTCTTCCGGTACAGCACAGCTGGTATAACTGTGTTTTTCCTTTCCGCACTCTGCTACAATCTGCTCTGTAAAAGCGATAACCTGCTGGTTAATCTCATGGGCGGCATAAATCGCCTCAATCATTCTGTCTTCTTTTACTTCATTGGCTCCCGCCTCAATCATAATTACCTTTTCTTTGGTGGATGCCACAGTAAGCTGTAAATCGGAAACTGCTTTCTGCTCTGCGTTTGGATTAAATACAAACTCTCCGTCTACCAGACCCACCTGTGTGGTGGCAGTAGGACCATCAAAGGGAATATCTGAAATCGCTGTGGCAATAGCGGAACCTAACATCGCAGTAAGCTCCGGCGCACAGTCCGGGTCCACACTTAAAACCAGGTTGTTCAATGTTACGTCATTGCGGTAATCCTTTGGGAACAACGGACGCATAGGGCGGTCAATGACACGGGAAGTAAGGACTGCATTCTCAGAAGCCTTACCCTCACGCTTATTAAATCCTCCAGGAATCTTTCCTACGGAGTACATCTTCTCCTCATACTCTACGCTGAGAGGAAAAAAGTCAATTCCCTCTCTTGGTTTTTCGGATGCCGTAGCGGTGGATAATACTACGGTATCACCATAGTGCATCAGCGCTGCACCGTTGGCCTGTTTTGCCACCCTGCCAACATCCACACGCAGTGTTCTGCCGGCAAGTTCCATGGTAAATGTCTTGTAATCCATGTTAATCTCCTTTCAAAATACCTTATATTCTCTTTTTGTAAGACACCGAAACATCTGAAAAAAGAATCTTCCTGCAGATTCCCTTTTCAGAAGTCCCGGAATTGTCTCACTAACTTGATGAAACTACCTTACTGGAGTCAGGTACGTCACAGCAAGGTAGTTCATTAAAATTCTTATTTTCTTAAACCTAATCTGGCAATCAGTGTACGATAACCCTCTAAGTCTGTTTTCTTCAAGTATGCAAGAAGGTTTCTTCTCTGTCCGACCATCTTAAGCAGACCCCTGTTGGAATGGTGGTCTTTCTTGTTTTCCTTCATGTGCTCGGTCAGT
>CAZSGT010000072.1:6709-7643 GCA_964606215.1 uncultured Lachnospiraceae bacterium | reverse complement strand
GGCTGATATATGCCTGTATGGACTGTTCATCCGCACCGGCTGCTGCATTTCCAGAACTGCTGTTAACATACTGCTGTTTGACATAACCCACAATTTTTTTGCCGTTATTCGTATAATTAATCTTGTACCAGTTTACACCGGCAACCTTGATTTCCCCACGGATTTTCACAATACTTTTCTTTTTTATGGTTGCCACTTTGGCATCTTTGGTGTTTGCGGTCTTATAGGCTTTGGCTTTCTTCACCATAACCGCCTTCTGTTTCATGGTACTTTTTACCGTGGTTTTGTCCAGCTTTACATACCGTTTTAAAACATACGCTTTTTTCTTTTTTCCGGAAACCTTTATGGAAATTTTATACCATTTCATGCCGCCGGACGTGACCTGTCCGGTGATGGTAACCGACTTGCCGCTCTTTAATGTTTTTAGAATTTTTCCATCATAGGAGGGCGATTTGCGTACATTCAGCAAATTGGTTTTTACAGTTCCTGTTCTCTGCACAAATTTTGCCGCATCTGCCTGGTTTCCCGTCAACATAAATATGGCAAACAACACCAGGACTGCCCGCATGAATTTCTTCAAAAAAACCACTTCCTCTCTTGTCTCTCGTTCACTACTTCGACAGTAACGTCTCCGCCGCTGTGGCAGATGCATTCCCGTCATCCCATTCACAATATGCGTGATAAAATGTCTCATAACGCTCCGCATATTCTGCGATTGTATCTTCCAGATTGCACAGTCTCCCAATCACCTGGTCGGTGTCATATAAAAGAGGACCCGGCAAATCTTTTTCCATGTCCAGATAAAAACCTCTGAGCACATTTTTATATTTCTCAAAATCATAGGTGTAAAACAAAATCGGTCGCCGCAAATTGGCATAATCAAAAAATACAGAAGAATAATCAGTAATACATACATCCGATATCAGGTACAGCC
>CAZSGT010000072.1:0-6699 GCA_964606215.1 uncultured Lachnospiraceae bacterium | reverse complement strand
CTGACGTTGTATGCAAACCCTTCCATACCGGTCAGCTCCAGCCTGTCCGCAATGTAATAGTGAGTCCGCAGGAGAATTACATACTCCTGTCCCAGTGCCTCCTTCATCTTCTGCATGTCCAGCTTCAGTTCAAACTTATACTCCCCGGCGCCGTAAAACTCATCATCCCGCCATGTGGGTGCATAGAGTATGGTCTTTTTATCTGCTAGAATCCCAAGCTCCTCCCGGAGTTTTTTTGCAATATCCTCCTTATTCGGCGCGTATAGGATATCGTTTCTCGGATACCCGCACTCCAAAAAGGGTTTTTCATACATAAAGGAGCTGGTGAAAGCCTGGGTGGAAAAGGCGTTGGGCGAGATGAAATAATCCCAGTCTTTGCCCTGGATATAAACCCGCTCCTTCACTCCCGGCGACGCACTGTATATCTCGTCAATATCAAAAAATAATTTTTTGAGAGGGGTTCCATGCCATGTTTCCATGAACTGCATTCCCGGCCGCTTCACAAACCATACCGGCTGTCTGACGTTAAATACAAAATATTTTGCCACGGACATGTAGTATGCATAGGCAAAAGACATGCGCCTGACTTTTTTGGCGCCGTAAGGCACGTCAAACTTTCCCTTCACCGACCAGATACATTTGTATTTGCCCGGATACTGTTTCTGAATATACTCATATATATATTTGGGGTTGTCGGAATAACTCCTGCCAAAAAAGCTTTCAAAAACAATGACGTCTTCTTTCAGGGGGAATCTGGAAAATACGTTGCGGTGCAAAAAGGACAACCGCTCTTTTTTCTTTTTCCACATCGCCCGCAGATTCTTGCGGACCAGACTGCGCTTTGCCATCTTTGTGCTACCAGCGATGTCCCCTGCACGAAGTTTTTTTATGGCTCTTTTATCTATGCCTCTGTATGTCTTTACTACAGCCTCCGGCATGTCTGCCGCCAACGACTGCATGGTATGGAACCGTTTGCCCCGCCAGTATTCTCCTCCTTTGTAAAGCATTGGCAAAACCTCTGCCAGATACCAGTCAAGGAGTTTTTCTGCAAAGAGATTTCTTACAGAATCTGTCGTATCTGACTCCGTAAATCTCTGATATGCCTCTGTTATATCCTCAAATCTTCTATCATTTTTTTCCTGGGTAAGGGAAGGCAGGTGAACCGGGTCGTTGTGTTTCCGCTTAATATAAACGGATTCTTCCACAAATCTGATTTCTTCACAGGCGCTAAGCAGTCCCGCCACAAACCTCCAGTCTCCACAGTATCTGGTGTCTTCATCAAATTGCAGGCTGTTTTCCCGGATACATGCTCTGGAAACCAATATGTGCAGTGCGGAAATATCTGCAAGCGTTCCTTCCATCTCCCGCTCCATCAATGATGACGGCAGTGGGATTTCATCTTTTTGCTTTTCATTTCCTGGCTCTCCATTATCCGCTTCTGTACTCAGTTGCGCCGGAGGATTCTCCAGCGTATAACTGCGTTTATACCAGGTAGGCACCATCCTGCCACAGAGAGCATCCACCGGATGCTTTTCCATCTGCTCTGCCAGAATGTCTATGGGCTGCCCATACAGATAATCATCACAATCCATGAAATATATATACTCCCCGCTGGTACGGCGTACCCCTGCATTGCGTGCCGCTCCGGTGGAGACAATTTCTCCGGTATCCACCATACAGATTTGCAGCTGCCCATCATAAGGCTGTAGCACTTCCTGCAATTCCGGCGTCTGCTTTGCCACAATACACACTTCCATGGACGTCTTCTGGGTCAGCAGGCTGTCCAGACAGTCTTGCAGGTACTGTATCTCGGACACATAAGGAATAATCACACTAATCTTCATTGATTTCCATCCTTTATCCAAATTTGCTACAAGTGTAGAATCTGCGTTCCACCACTGTAGACGATTCTAACAGCATTATTTGTTAGAAATGTGGCAGTATGCCAGACAGGATGCAATTCCCATCTGATACAGCCAACGAAATTCCTAATTTATCATAACATAATAAGATACAAAATAACAAGGTTTTTCCCACATTTTGACAAAATTTTTTCTACGCATGTAGATTGATTGTTTAATTCACATGGTTTTACTGCCCGGGTAATAGTTTTATTTTTACAGACATATACTTCCATTAAGGACTCTATTGTGAGGATGTACTTATGCTTTCCATATTGAAACAGTGCAATGCCTTTTTGTGGAATGGCCCGCTGATTATCCTGCTTCTGGCAATACATATATATTTTACCCTGCGCCTGGGATTTATACAAAAACATCTTGGGAAGGGGATCCGCTACAGTCTGTCCGGGGACAGTAAAAATCATAATGGTGATGGCAGTCACCACCGGCTGTCCGGGTTCGCCACTCTGTCCACCACTCTTGCCGCCACACTTGGCACCGGCAACATTATCGGCGTCTCCTCCGCCATTTATTTTGGAGGTCCCGGCGCAGTGTTCTGGTGTTTTTTAAGCGGCGTCCTTGGCATGGCAACAGCGTATGCTGAAAGCTACCTGTCCCTGCGCTACCGCCCGGCAGATTCCCCGGGCTGCACCGGCGGTCCCATGTATGTGCTGAAATATGGTCTTCACGCTCCGAAACTGGCAGTCTTTTATGCCGTCTGCTTAGTGATTTCCTCTTTCGGCATTGGCGTTGCCACCCAGGTACAGGCGGCGGCATCCCATGTGGGAAAGCTGTTTCATCTGCCTTACGGTGTATTCGGCATTTTTTGCGCCCTTATGGTGGGTCTTGTGATTCGGGGCGGCATCCGCTCCGTGGGAAGCTTTTGTGCAAAACTGGTTCCTTTGCTGGGCTTCGTTTATATTGGCGGGTGCCTGTATCTGCTGGTTCATTTCCACCGCACCATTCCCCATGCACTGGCGCTGATTTTCCAGGACGCCTTTACCTTGAAAAGCGCTGCCGCCGGGTTACTGGGAGGACAGAGTTTACTGTTTGCCATCCGATACGGCCTTGCCAGAGGCCTGTTTAGCAACGAAATCGGTCTTGGCTCCACAGGTATCGCCTCCTGTGCCTCCTGCGAGGAAAAGCCAGCCATCCAGTCCCTGATTTCCATGACCGCTCCCTTCTGGGATACGGTGGTTCTTTGCGCCATTACCGGCATTGTCATTGTGGTCTGCATGATGCAAAGTCCGGCTTTATTTTCCAATATAAATGCCACGGAACTAACCAATGTATCCTTTGGTTATATTCCGTGGCTGGGTAAAGCCCTGTTGGCGTTCTGTCTGCTGGGTTTTGCCATTACATCCATGATTGGCTGGTACACCTTCGGGGAACAGGGCATTTTGTTCCTGACTAAAAGCCCTGCCGGCAAAAACCTGTACCAATGGCTATACCTTGTGATGGTATTTTTCGGCTCCATCCTTTCTCTGGAAATCATCTGGGAAAGCGCAGACTTCTTTAATGCTCTGCTGATTTTCCCAAATATTTTATCCCTGTTTCTGCTTCGTGGGCAGGTTAAGGAACTGTAGAAAAATAACTTGTGCAGATTGCGCAGGATATTTCTTCGAAGATGCAAGTCAAAAAACGTAGGCGTAGTGGGCTACGCTGAGGCTTTTTGACTTGTGAAATCGGAGAAATAGACAAGCCAAGATGAATGAGTTATTTGCCTACAGTTCCTTGGCTTCCTGATACATGATGCCTGCCTGAATCTCCTGCGCCTTGGCTTCTCCTATGGCGTCCGTGATGATGGCAGCGGCAAAATCAATGGCAGCTCCCATGCCTCTGCCCGTAATGATATTGCCGTCCACTACTGCCGGAGCTTTTACAAATTCTGCCCCTTCCAGCTTATCTTCAAATCCCGGATAACAGGTGGCACGCTTTCCTTTCAGAATGCCAAGCTGTCCCAACACACTGGGTGCGGCACAGATTGCCGCCAGCTTCCGTCCCTCCTGATGGAAAGCAACCAGCTGCTCTGTCAATGCCTTATGTGCACCAAGATTTGTTGTCCCCGGCAATCCCCCCGGCAAAATCAGCATATCTGCCCCGTCAAAGTCCACATCCCCAAACAGCATATCCGCTTTTACCGTAACATTGTGGGAGCTGGTTACCATATCCGATTCCGAAACGGACACGGTATAAATCTCCATCTTTGCCCTGCGAAGCATGTCCACCACGGTCAGTGCCTCAATCATCTCAAATCCCTCTGCTAAAAAAATGTAATAACTCATGTATATAGTCTCCTTTCTTTTATGAATCTTATCATATCGGTGCAGTGACTTCAATATGATTACCTTCAGAATCTTCAAATGTAATTCCTCTCGCCATATCTTTTACGCAAATATATAATGATTTAATATTACACTTCATTTTGAACTCCTAAGTCTCAGACTGTCACTTTAATATTTCACATTCTCCACGTTTTACTGATAAAACCTGCTTCAGCAGGGAAACTCAAATTTACTGCCAGTTGATATTTCTTAGTCAAGTCGTTATAATAGACATAAATTAAGCCGATTGATAAAACATGAACCACAAGGAGGGAATCGCCATATGAAGATAATAAATCTCCGTAATACTATGTCCTGTTCTATGCTAAAAAGGATGCTGGCATGCATTATTGTAGCATCTATTCTGGCTACCGCAGCTCCAGTTTCGCCATCCCATGCCAGCGGGAAAACCAACACGTTCCGCACGAAAGCAAAGGTCAAAAAACTGCGAAAAACCAAAGTAAATTCCCGCAGTGTCCGTTTGAAATGGCGTAAAGTTAAAGGAGCTACCGGCTATCAAGTATATCGTTCCACATCCCGAAAAGGTCACTTCCGTAAGATAGCCACCACCCGCAAAAATCATTTGACCAACAAGAAATTAAAACCTGGCAAAACATATTTCTATAAAGTCCGGGCATTCCGCACTGTAAAAAAGAAAAAAAAATTGGGACGCTTCAGTGCCGTTCTGAAAGTGCGGACCAAGAAAATCCAGCAGAACACAGCTCCTGGCACAAATGTACCTGATACAACACCATTACCAACCGATGCATCAGCTACTACCACACCACCCACAAACACTGCCAGTGCCAGCCCTGGCATAACACCAGGCGTTACCAAGGCACCAGCCACAGCCAGTCCAGCACCTACAACTACTCCTGATACAACACCGACTCCAAGCTCCACGCCTGCTATCACAACCAAACAGTACCAGCAGAATCTAAACTATCAGGAAAGCATAGAACGAATCAATAATCCTGACCAGGGATTTTATCGACCAATCTATGTCCGTATAACAGAGGATGGCATAAGCTATAACAAAAATATTGTAAATAACACTACACAGCTCTATCATCTGCGGATTGATATCAGTGCCTTCTCCCAGGCAAACAACGAAATCGCCGATAAGCCACTGACAGAAAATGCCCTATCCGGTATTGACGAGCTATTATCCTACTTACAGGAGAAAAATAAAAGCGCCATCGCAAGATTCGTGTATGATCCCGGATTAAACGGTTCCAGCAACAAAGAGCCTGCCCTGGATATGATCCTGCAACATATTTCACAGTTATCCACTATCCTGGAGCAATACCATGACACCCTTACCGCAATTGAGATAGGACTGATTGGTCCCTGGGGAGAAATGCATACCAGTACCATGGCCAACAAAGATGTTATCAATGCCTTAATTGATGCCTACCTGAATAACACCACAGAAATTCCTATTTTGGTAAGAACACCAAAAATGATATATAACTATCTGGGAATCACCATTGATGACATTGACACCTACCGGATTGGAAGTACAGCAAAGGCATACCGGCTGGGACTATTTAATGACGGCTATCTGGGAAGTTCCAACGATCTGGGCACATACAGCAACCGTGAAAAAGAAGTCCCCTGGCTTGCCTTGCAAAACGGACACCTCCCATATGGCGGCGAAGTCGTAATCCCTGACAGCACCTTGCACGATATTGAAAACTGTCCAGAAGAAATGTTCCAGCTTCATCTGTCCTATTTGAATATTGAATGGAATTACAATGTCATTGATAAATGGAAAAATTCCACCTATACGGAAGCCGCCGGAGCAGATTCCCTGTATTATGGCGAGACAGCTTTCCAGTATATTGAAAACCACATGGGCTATCGTTTTGTACTGGAAAACTCCATCTTGGAATATGATACTGCTGTCACCCAATTCGGCATTGATTTATCACTTAGAAACGTGGGATTCGGCAATCTGAACAGACCGATGAATATGACATTGCTGCTGGAATCAGAAACAGGAGAAATTACTTTTATTGATGCCGGACAGTTTAATGGCGGAGAAAAAATCACCTTCCAGACAGACTTGACCCTTACAGATGGAAATTATAACGTGTACCTAAAGTTGGACAAAGGAAATGGCAAATATGCTCTGCGATTTGCCAATGACTTGTGGAATGAGGAATTGCAGGCGAACCGAATCGGAAGTTTCAGTAAGGTAAATCCACAGTAACAAATCAGCATGAAGGATTCCAGTTAGCCGGGGAGCTACATATAAAGAAAACCAGAATTGATTTACGCATAAAATTGGGCTATAAAGTATTAAGAGGGGTAAAGGCATAAACACCTGCCCCTCTTATTTTGTGCTTGAATAGTCATATGAGCAATGGTGTACATTCTAATACTACAACTAAGGATACATCAATATTTTGCCATTTTAAGAAAATATTCATGAATCGCCAAGTTGTTCGTCAACTCCGGATGAAAAGCGG
>CAZSGT010000071.1:0-7682 GCA_964606215.1 uncultured Lachnospiraceae bacterium | reverse complement strand
GTCAAAACGTCCTTTCCAACGGACAGGATAGATTCCCTGGCGCATATGTTCCACCGTGACTTCAAGGTATCCCCTATCCGTCAAAACCTCCAGCACCCGGAGGGCAAGGGCAGCATTGTCCCGCTGATAATCACCAAGCTGTTTTATGAAAAAGATTTCCCATTTTCCAAACACCTGCAGGTAAAAGCTCTGGGGATTTGCAATACAGGAACACCCACCCCTCCAAATCGAATCTACCTGCAATGATATATACTCCGCATCCATATGGGCTGCCTGCTCCCGCAAAACTGCATCCACCTGGGTTTCCTGCCTGGCGCTGATGACTGGTACACCGGAACGCATGATACCCGCTTTATTTCGTGCAATCTCTTCCAGTGTATCCCCCAACACCGCCGTGTGGTCCTTGCTAATCGAGGTAAACACCGTTGCCAGCGGCTTTTTCCCCACATTGGTGGCGTCGTCCCTGCCTCCCATGCCAGTCTCCAGTATCATAAAATCCACATTCCAGTCTACACACTGCAAAAAGGCTGCCGCAGTCTCAATCTCAAAGGCGGTGGGCATGGAAATCCCCTGCATCTCCAGATGCACACATGCTTCCCTGATTTCTGACATCACACAATTTAACTCTCCCTGGGAAATCCATTCTGTCTGCACAGGAATCTTCTCTGCACTCTCCAGATACTTCTCGATGGTCTGTGAATTTAACACGGTCGGTTTCGGAACAACATGCTCCAATCCATCACTTCCATCTTTCTTTTGCACCGGTCCAGGATAACTTCTCTGTATCCGTTCCCGATAAGAAAACAGCGTGGGAGAAATATACCTTCCCACACTGTAACCTGCCGTCACCAAAACTCCCTCCAGAAACGCCCCCACAGAACCTTTTCCGTTTGTCCCTGCTATGTGAATCACTTTCAGCTTGTCCTGGGGATTAGAGAGTTCCGCAAGCAGCGCTTTCATCCGCTCCGTTCCCATGGAAATCCCCTGCCTGCCTGCCAGTGCAATAAAATCATATGTCTCTTTTTCTGTCATATCTGCTTTTCTGTTCATACATTTATTCTCACTCATTTTATAAATAACATCTCTGCCGGATTTTTTTATTCATTGTTACCTGTATCTAATCTATCAAAGTCCTATTTTATAACCATTTTTTATTAAGTCAACCGCCTGTTGCGAGGCTGGCCAATGCATGGTTTTCCCATTTTCAAATTCAATTTCATGCCTCTTATATACAATCTTTTTTTTCATCATACGGACCAATTTTTGAAATCCCTTATATACTGTATCAAATGACTCTATTTCGTCCTTATACCATGTATTCAAATAAAACCTCCCCCTTGATAAGCTGCTATGCTCCTCATTTATTCTACAATGACAATGCTCAATAATTGGACAGCCATGCACCATATCCCAATATGACTCTTTATTAGTTTTCAACTCTCCCCATTCCTTTTTATAAATATAAGTTCTGGAAAGCATATTAAATAAACTTTCAAAATTTTCATCTTGTAATTGAAAAACTCTCCACTCCCAGACAACATGATTATCTTTCGTTACTTCCTGGGCCTTTAATACAATAAAATCATTATCAAATAACTCTTTCATAAAATCCAGTTCTTCCTCCGGACTAATAAAATAATTATATTGTTGCCCCATTTTTATCCTCCTCATATTGTGCTGGTTCTGCCTCAAATGTCTTACGGTTCCTCATTATTTTATGACTTTGCGCACCACTGCGCAGCTTGACAAGCGAAAGCATGCCTTAAAAGTAAACGATGAGAAACGCGCTTTGCCTTCGCATAAGTAAACTGCCCGGGATCTCCCCGGACAGTCTTTTCATTTCTATTTGATAATACGTACCTTCAACACACCGTCAATAGCCTCTAACTGACTCTTAAGCTCCTCTGTGGAAGCAGAATCAATATCAAAGATACAATAAGAGTAATCTCCACGGCTCTTATTAGTCATATCTGCAATGTTGATTCCATCTTCAGAGAATATTGCGGTAAACTGTGTCAACATCTTTGGTTTGTTCTTATGTGCCACTGTAATACGACCTGCCGCAGAGCAGACACCTGCGTCACAGTTTGGATAATTCACAGAGTTCTTGATGTTTCCATTCTCCATGAAATCACGAATCTCGTTAACTGCCATCACCGCACAGTTGTCTTCAGACTCACAGGTAGATGCTCCGATATGAGGTGTTACAATGGTATTTTTCATCTTAATGGATGTTGGGTTCGGGAAGTCTGTCATGTATCTTGCAACCTTTCCAGACTCCAGCGCCTTTGCCAGCGCAGCTTCATCCACCAGAATGTCACGGGCGTAGTTCAGAATTACCACGCCATCCTTCATCTGACTGATAGCTTCCTCGTTAATCATTCCCTTGGTATCGTCCAACAACGGTACATGCAGGGTAATGAAATCACACTCCGCATAAATCTCTTCTCTGGTCTTTACATGGTGGATATCACGGGATAAGTTCCATGCGTTTGCCACGGATACATAGGGGTCACATCCATACACTTCCATACCCAGACGGTTTGCAGCGTTGGCAACCAGAACACCTATGGCACCCAATCCGATAACACCTAACTTCTTACCGGCAATCTCACTTCCTGCAAATGCTTTCTTTGCCTTCTCTGCCGCCTTTGCAATATCAGCATCCTCTGCATTGTCTCTGCCCCAGTTAATGCCTCCCACAATATCCCTGGAAGCCATGAGCATACCGGCAATCACTAACTCCTTTACACCGTTAGCATTGGCGCCCGGTGTATTAAATACTACAATACCCTTATCTGCACAGGCATCCAGTGGAATATTATTCACTCCGGCACCTGCTCTGGCGATTGCCGCCAGTTTTTCCGGCATATCCATATCGTACATCACTGCACTGCGGACCAACACCGCATCGGCGTCCTCAAAGGCATCGGTCTTTGTGTAATCCTCAGTAAACAGATTCAGTCCTACATCTGCAATGGGATTCAAACAATTATATTTAAACATTATTTCATACACTCCTTTATTTGTTCTCTTCTTCAAATTTCTTCATGAACGCCACCAGCTTTTCAACGCCCTCTTTCGGCATTGCATTGTAAATGCTGGCACGCATGCCGCCCACACTGCGGTGTCCCTTTAAGTTTACAAATCCGGCTTCCGCTGCCGCCTTGACAAACTTTGCATCCAAATCTGCATCACCGGTAACAAACGGCACATTCATAAGAGAACGATCTTCGGCACGGACAGTACCTTTAAACATCTGGCTCTGGTCTAAGAAATCATAGAGAATCTTTGCCTTCTCTTCATTCTTTTCTTTCATAACTGAAAGACCACCCATCTTCTTTATCCACTGGAATACTTTCCCGCAGATATAAATCCCGTATGCCGGAGGTGTATTGTACAAAGAATCCGCATCTGCATGGGTCTTGTACTGCAGCATAGTCGGTGTGCCAGGAAGCACATCCTCAGTAATCAAATCCTCACGGATAATGACAATGACCACGCCAGCTGGTCCAATATTCTTCTGCACACCGCCATAGATAATACCATACTTGGATACATCTACCGGCTCAGACAGGAAGCAGGAAGATACGTCCGCAACCAATGTCTTGCCCTTTGTGTTTGGCAATGTCTTAAATTTCGTACCGTAAATCGTATTGTTCTCACAGATATATACATAGTCGGCATCTTCTGAAATCGGCAAATCGGAGCAGTCCGGAATATAAGAAAATGTCTCATCCTCGGAGCTTGCAATCTTATTTGCCTTGCCGTATTTTCCAGCCTCCTGGAACGCCTTTTTTGCCCACTGTCCCGTAACTATGTAATCTGCTACCTTGTTCTTCATAAGATTCATGGGAATCATTGCAAACTGCTGGGACGCACCGCCCTGCAAAAACAACACCTTATAATTATCCGGTATATCCATCAGCTCCCGTAAATCCTTCTCCGCTGTCTTGATAATATCGTCGTACACCTTGGAACGATGACTCATCTCCATAACGGACATACCGCTTCCACGGTAATCCAACATCTCATCTGCTGCTTCCTTTAAAACCTCCTCCGGCAATACCGCCGGACCTGCAGAAAAATTATACACTCTAGCCACTTTCTTTTCCTCCTCTGCTTCTTCGCAATCTTTCTTTCAAAAATGCCACCACATTTATCCTGATATATTAGCATATGACAGTGTCACGTTTCTGCAATTCTTTTTTGCAGAAACTTTCATACCGTCATCGTTAATCTGGCTGCTGGGCACGTTCTCTCTGTGCTTTCTCTTTTTCCATTAAATCCTTTTCATCAAAGACATCTTCAATGCTTGCTCCCGGTGCTACCATCGGGAATACTTTATCATCATTCTCGATAATGCAGTCAAGCACCACTGGTCCATCCGCATCCAGAGCCTTCTGCAATGCATCATCCAGCTCTTCTTTGGTGGTGACACGATATGCGGTGGCACCTAATGCCTCGGAAACCTTTACAAAATCCACACTGTCTTCCAGCACGGTCTGTGAATATCTCTGCCCGTAGAACAGAGTCTGCCACTGGCGAACCATTCCCAATACATGGTTATTCATAACAATCTGGATAATCGGCACATGATATCTTGACGCCGTAGCTATCTCATTCATATTCATCCGGAAACAACCGTCACCGGCAATATTGATTACCTGCTTATCCGGCAACGCCATCTGTGCACCGATACATGCCCCAAGACCATATCCCATGGTGCCAAGACCTCCGGAGGTCAGTAACATTCTCGGACGTTTATATTTATAGAACTGTGCCGCCCACATCTGGTGCTGGCCTACATCCGTTGTAATCACCGCTTCTCCATTTGTCTTCTCATACAGCTTCTCCACTATGTACGGTCCGGTCAGCCTGGAATCGTCGTATACCATTGGACAGGCGTCCTTGCGGGCAAGAACTTTATCAATCCATTCCTTATGGTACATCTGCTCCAGACGGGTATTTACAATCTCAAGAACCGACTTGATATCACCCAGAACTGCAATATCCACATGAACATTTTTGTTTACCTCTGCCGGGTCCACATCAATCTGGATAATAGTAGCATTCTTGGCAAAGCTTGCGGTATTACCCGTTACACGGTCTGAGAATCTGGAACCAATAACCACCAGCACGTCACACTCGGAGACGCTCAAGTTTGCTGCCTTTGTACCATGCATGCCCAGCATTCCAAGATAATATGGATTCTCTCCATCGAAAGCTCCCTTGCCCATAAGGGTATCTGTTACCGGTGCATCTACCTTGCCGACAAACTCTGCAATCTCTTTCTCTGCTCCGGCAATGACTGCACCGCCGCCGATGAAAATTACCGGACGTTTTGCACCCCGGATGACTTTTACTGCCTCATCAATGGCTTTGCTGTCAATGGTGTCTGTCACACGACCTACAATATCCGGAACTTTTACCGTGTAATCTGTCTTTGCCGCCGTAACATCCTTTGCAATATCCACCAGCACCGGACCAGGTCTGCCGGACTGGGCAATGGAAAAGGCACGCCGCATGGTATCTGCCAGCTGTTCCACGTCTTTTACAATAAAGCTATACTTGGTAATCGGCATAGTCACACCTGCAATGTCAATCTCCTGGAAAGAATCCTTTCCAAGGAGAGGTACGGTTACGTTACAGGTAATTGCCACAAGCGGTACCGAATCCATATATGCCGTAGCAATTCCTGTCACCAGGTTGGTTGCTCCCGGTCCGCTTGTTGCCATACATACGCCCACCTTACCTGTAGCCCTGGCATATCCATCTGCCGCATGGGCAGCTCCCTGTTCATGGGATGTAAGGACATGCCGTATCTCATTCTGGTGACGATACAACTCATCATAAATATTTAAGATTGCTCCTCCCGGATACCCAAAGATGGTATCTACACCCTGTTCTTTTAAACACTCAATTACGATTTGAGAACCATTTAACTGCATGATTTCCTCCACTCCTCATCTAGATGTATTAAAATGTTTTCAGTATTGCTCCCTTGTCCGCAGACGTTACCAACGACGCATATCTTGCAAGATATCCAGTCTTTACCTTTGGCTCCTTAGGCTGCCATTTTTCCTTTCTGGCAGCAAGCTCCTCCTCGGACACCTTCACATTGATGGTGTTTGCCGGAATATCGATGGCAATAATATCTCCCTCTTCAATCAGGGCAATCGGACCACCCACTGCCGCCTCCGGAGATACATGGCCGATGGATGCACCTCTGGATGCACCGGAAAATCTACCATCTGTAATCAATGCCACGCTGGAGCCAAGTCCCATACCCGCAATGGCAGATGTGGGATTTAACATCTCCCGCATACCAGGACCGCCCTTCGGTCCCTCATAACGGATAACCACCACATCTCCTGCAACAATCCTGCCACCTTTAATTGCATCAATGGCATCTTCTTCACTGTCAAATACTCTGGCAGGTCCTTCGTGAACCATCATCTCTTCCACCACTGCAGAGCGTTTCACCACACAGGAATCCGGGGCAATATTTCCACGCAGAACCGCAATTCCACCGGTCTCACTGTAAGGATTGTCAACGGGGCGGATTACGTCCGGATTTTTATTCACACAGTTCTGAATGTTTTCTCCCACTGTCTTGCCGGTAACCGTCATACACTCTGTTTGCAGAAGTCCTTTTTTATTTAACTCATTCATAACAGCATAGACGCCGCCTGCCTCGTTCAGCTCCTCGATGTATGTGTGTCCTGCTGGAGCCAGATGACACAGGTTCGGGGTCTTGGCACTGATTTCGTTGGCAATATCCAGGTTAATTTCCACCCCTGCCTCATGGGCAATTGCAGGCAGATGCAGCATACTGTTGGTGGAGCATCCCAATGCCATATCCACTGTCAGCGCATTCATAAATGCCTGCTCGGTCATGATATCCTTCGGACGGATATCTCTCTTTACCATCTCCATCACCTGCATACCTGCATGTTTGGCGAGTTTGATTCGCTCTGAGTACACGGCAGGAATGGTACCGTTGCCCTGCAGACCCATACCCAGTGCCTCCGTCAGGCAGTTCATGCTGTTGGCAGTATACATACCGGAGCAGGAGCCGCAGGTCGGACATGCATGACAAACATAATCGTCCACTTCCTCCTCGCTCATCTTGCCGGCAGCATGGGCACCCACTGCCTCAAACATACTGGAAAGACTGGTCTTATTACCCTGTACATGTCCCGCTAACATGGGACCTCCACTGACAAACACGGTGGGAATATTCAATCTCGCCGCCGCCATCAAAAGTCCCGGTACATTTTTATCACAGTTTGGCACCATAACCAACGCATCAAAGGCGTGTGCCAAAGCCATACACTCTGTGGAATCCGCAATCAAATCCCTTGTCACCAGAGAGTACTTCATACCCTCGTGACCCATGGCAATTCCATCACATACGGCAATCGCCGGAAATACAATGGGTGTACCACCTGCCATCGCCACGCCAACCTTGACAGCATCCACAATCTTATCAATATTCATGTGTCCGGGAACAATCTCATTGTAGGAACTAACAATACCTACTAACGGCTTGGAAAGCTCCTCCTCTGTAAGTCCCAGTGCATTAAATAAAGACCTTTGCGGCGCTGTCTGCATTCCAAGTTTTACAACATCACTTTTCATATCTATTACCCCTTTTCTGCACAGTGTTTTTCTTACAA
>CAZSGT010000070.1:0-7683 GCA_964606215.1 uncultured Lachnospiraceae bacterium | reverse complement strand
GGCGTTGAGGCACTGGAAGATAAATCTGAGAATATCACAGAAATTATTTCCACAATTACACAGATATCTTCTCGAACAAACATGCTTGCATTGAATGCTTCGATTGAGGCAGCCAGTGCTGGGGAGGCGGGAAAAGGATTTGCAGTGGTTGCAGTTGAGATCCGTAATCTGTCAGAGCAAACTAAGAGGGCTACCGAAAACATTAGGCAGCTAATCGGGGAGATTCAGTCGCAGATTGACAAGACGGTATCTGAGATTGAGGACGTAGTGAAAGTGTTTGCGCATAATTCACATATTACCGGTAAGGTACGAGACAATTTTGACCAAATTGCAGATTCCATTACGGATATGTATCAGCGTAATCAGGCTTTATATCAAGGGCTCGAAGAATTTAAGGCAGCCAAGGGAAATATTACAGAGGCGTTTGACGAACACAACAATATTATGTTTTTCCCATTGCATGTGTTAGACGAGACCATTGGCTATCTTGCCTATGTATTTCTTCCTCAGGTGGCAAATTTCTATGAGATGTATCTCTATTGCACACATTTAAGCAATGCATTAAAGAGCACCAAGACAAAAATGCAGCAACAGCTTATTATTCAGAGCCTGGAGGATAAATATATCCATGACCCGATGACAAGTCTGTACAACCGCCGGGGCTTTTATCAGAACATCAATCCTCTTTACGAGGCTTGTATACGAAACCAGCAGCGTTTGATGGTTGTTTCCGTAGATTTGAACGGACTGAAGCCAATCAATGACAATTACGGTCATTCTGAGGGTGATAATGCCATCATCACAGTTGCCAAGGCATTGGACTCCATTTCCGTCCGCGGAGAGATTTGCGCCAGATTCGGCGGTGACGAATTTGTGGTTGCCTGTTCCATCGAGGACGACACTTATATTAATGATTACGAGAAACGCTTCAACGATTATCTGGATTCTTATAACCAGCAGTCCGATAAACCATATGAAATCAGTGCCAGCTTTGGAATGGTTGTCTGCATTCCTTCCAGAGACAAAACTCTGGACCAGTGCATTAAGGAAGCGGATGATAAAATGTACGCAATCAAAAAGAAACATCACCTCTGCCGCTCCCGCGTGTAGATAACAAACGCTGTCACGCTTCCGCGAGTCAGCTTATTGTAATAAAAAGAGAGTCTCCTATTAGAAAGGAAACTCTCTTTTTTCGTTTACATTTCTTTCCTGTATATCTTCATCTGAAATGGAGACAACTGTATTTCTCCCTCTTCCACATTGCCCTCGATGAATTCCATTGCAGGCTCCGACTGGAAAAAAGTCTGTTCTTTGTCCGTATTATTAAAGACAAACTGATACGTCTCTCCTGCCTTTTTTCTGCAACACACTTCCACACCCACAGGAAGCCCGTCTATATGTTCCATGCCATTCTCTGTCAGGATATTAGCTGCCAGCCTGCGGTACCCCGCCCGGTCAAGAACGCATCCCACATAATACACGGTGCCTTCACCATATCTATGTCTGGTAACCGCCGGCACCCCTTTATAAAATCCCTCATCGTACGCCGCCACAATATCTACTTTATCCTCTTCTCCCGGCTGAATTTCCATCAAATCCGCCCAGCAGGTACAAATTCCCTGGATACCATCAGCATACCGCAGCCCCATCTGTGCCCAGCCCAAAGCATCGTACTCCTTAACGGATACTCCGGCAAGCTCTGCAAACACCGTAGGCAGTGGTTCCATAATACAGCCGTTATGCAGGTCTTTCACCCCGCTGCGGTTCGTGAGCACCAGCGTCCCGCCCTGCTCTACAAAGCGGTACAGATTTTCCCGGACCTTATCATTTACCACAAATAACATCGGCGCCACCACAATCTTGTAGCCAGACAAATCCGCCGTCTGATTCACAATATCCACTCCGGTACCTGCTCCGGTAAAAGCGTCATGGAACGCTTTCAGCTGCCTGAAATAGTCCATACCGTCTGCCTGGGGCTGGATTTTGAAAGCATACTCCTGCTCTGCCCCGTACAAAACAGCAATCTCATTGCAGACCTTACTTCCGTCCAGAACATCCAGCCGCTTTACAACCTGGCACAGTTCCTCAAATTCTGCAAAACGCCTTCCCGGTACACCGCTGTGATCTATCAGTCCGTGCCAGAACATCTCCGCACCGGTCACCGCCGTCCGCCACCGAAAATGTATCACCGCATCTGCCCCATGGGCAATGGCCTGCAGGGCATAACCTTTTATCATCCCCGGTGCCGGGGTTCTGGACATGGTGCTCCAGCTTCCAAGCATCCCGCTTAGCTGCTCCATTATCCAGAAATTATCCCTTTTGATTCCCCGCATCAAATCCAGATGAAAGGCATGGGAATACAATTCATCAGGACCTTTAGGAATGCTGGTGGTGGGATAATTATCATAGGACACAAAATCCAAATCCCCAAACAAATCATAAAAATCCGGCATGTGCTCACAAAGCCAGTTGTTTGTTGTAATGGGAATATCTGGACAAATCTCCCGAATCAGCCATGCCTGCCAGCGCACATAGTCCACCGTACTGTCCGACGCATAACGGTTAAAATCTAACATGTATGCCGGATTGAGCCATGTCTGATGCTGGCCAAAGGGGGGCTTTATCTGGGAGAAACTGGTATATGTCCCACTCCAGACATTGTTACCGTATGCCACGTTTACTGCCTCCACGGTACCATATTTTTGCCGCACCCAGCTTCGGAACGCCTCACCGCAGGACGGACAGCAACAATGGTTTGCCTCCAGTTCGTTGTCAATCTGCCAGGCAATAACACACTTCCTCCCTGCATAATGGGACACCATGGCACGAATCATCTTGCCGGCTAACTCCCGGAACCTGGGACTGGTCAGACACCGGTGCCCCCGGATGCCAAGACGGACCTTGTGTCCGCTTTTATCTACCTGTATACATTCCGGATATTTCTCATAAAGCCACAGCGGCGGCGTATTGGTAGGGGTGCAGAGCACGACCTCCATTCCCCGCTGCTCAAATAAATCCACGGCGTCATCCAGCCATGAAAAATCATATCTCCCCTCTTCCGGCTCCAGCAGGCTCCAGGCAAACTCTGCCATCCGCACCGTGGTCACTCCCGCCTGCGCCATAGCATCCGCATCCTTCTCCCACCATGTCCTTTCCCAATGTTCCGGATAATAATCTACACCAATCCGCATCGTATCACCCCTCAATCTCCGCCAGCTGTTTTTTCAAATCCAGCATCTGGTCACGAAGTGTTGCCGCCAGCTCGAAATTCAGCTCCAGCGCCGCCACTTCCATCTTCTTCTTCAGCTTCTTAATCACTTCATTTAACTCTTTTACACTCATGGATTCAGGGTCCTTATCCAGATTGTAATGTCCTGCCTCCGCTTTCTTGGAAATGCGAATCAAATCTCTGACCGCCTTCTGAATCGTAGTCGGAGTGATTCCATGTTCCTCATTATAATCACTTTGGATTTTCCTTCGGCGCATGGTCTCTGCAATGGCATTTTTCATCGAATCTGTCATAACGTCGCCATACATAATCACATGTCCGCTGGAATTTCTGGCGGCACGGCCTACGGTCTGAATCAGGGAAGTCTCCGAGCGCAAAAATCCCTCTTTATCCGCATCCAGAATCGCCACTAATGTCACCTCCGGAATATCCAATCCCTCCCTCAGCAGATTAATCCCCACCAACACATCAAAAACATCCAGACGCATATCCCGGATAATCTCCGAGCGCTCCAGCGTATCAATGTCCGAATGCAGATATTTCACCCGGATTCCCACCTCCCGCATATAATCCGTCAAATCCTCTGCCATCCGTTTTGTGAGGGTGGTAATCATTACCTTATTGCCTGCCTCCGTCTCCTTGTTCACCTCAGAAACCAGGTCATCAATCTGTCCCTTGGTGGGCCGCACATCAATAGGCGGGTCCAACAGGCCTGTAGGACGGATAATCTGCTCCACTCTCTGCAGCTCGTGGTCTCTTTCATATACATTTGGGGTTGCAGACACAAACAACATCTGGTTAATCTTCCCCTCAAACTCCTCAAAATTCAATGGACGGTTGTCCAGAGCAGAGGGCAGACGAAATCCATATTCTACCAGCGTATTTTTCCGGGAACGGTCTCCCGCAAACATTCCCCGCACCTGGGGAATGGTAATATGGGACTCGTCCACCATAATCACAAAATCATCGGGAAAGTAGTCCAGCAGCGTATGGGGCGTCTCCCCCTCCTGCAGTCCCGCCAGATGTCTGGAATAATTCTCAATGCCCGAACAAAATCCAGTCTCCCGCATCATCTCGATATCAAAATTTGTCCGCTCAGAAATCCGCTGTGCCTCCAGCAGTTTGTCCTCACTCTTAAAATACTGCACCCGCTCTGTCAGCTCTTCCTCGATATCCGTAATGGCACGCTTCATCTGCTCGCCATCCACAACATAGTGGGATGCGGGAAATACCACTATGTGTTCCATGGTACATTTCACTTCTCCCGTCAGCACATCAATCTGCGTGATGCGGTCCACTTCATCCCCAAAAAACTCCACGCGGTACGCCTGCTCCGACTCCGACACCGGAAAAATCTCCAACACATCCCCCCGTACCCGGAAGGTTCCTCGCTGAAAATCCATATCATTGCGGGTATATTGCAAATCAATCAGTCTCCGAATCACGTCATCCCGGTCCTTTGTCATGCCAGGCCGGAGAGAAACTGTCATATTCTGGTAGTCAATGGGACTTCCCAGACCATAGATACAGGACACACTGGAAATCACAATCACGTCCCTGCGCTCCGTCAGTGACGCAGTGGCAGAGTGCCGAAGCTTATCAATCTCGTCATTGATGGAGGAGTCTTTTTCAATATAGGTATCCGTAGAAGGCACATATGCCTCCGGCTGGTAATAATCGTAGTAGGACACAAAATACTCCACCGCATTCTCCGGAAAAAATTCCTTAAACTCGCTGTACAGCTGTGCGGCAAGAGTCTTATTGTGGGCGATAATCAATGTGGGTTTATTCAATGCCTGAATAATATTCGCCATGGTAAAGGTCTTGCCGGAACCAGTAACACCCAATAATGTCTGGAATTGGCTTCCCTCCTTGAATCCTTTGACCAGTTCGTCAATTGCCTGTGGCTGGTCTCCGGTAGGCTGGTAATCTGATACTAATTTAAACTGATCCATGAAACATCCTCCTGTCAAAAGCCCTAATGTCCTTCTATATTATCCTCAAATGGCGCCCTCTCCAATCCCCTTCCACATGCACGTCTCTCGTAAAACAGATTATATCACAGCACACATGTCTTTGCAATAGTTTTCAGAACATTTGTTCGATAATTATTTTTATCCCTCTGCGGTTGAATATTTTTATTTGTTGAATACTGCAGGAAAATTTCATTTGAACTATTTGCGTAAATATAATATATTATAGAAGACATAGTAATATTGAAGATAGCTGATGACATATAACCTACAATGACAACATAAATATATACGGATTACAAGGCGATAAGGAGGCGTAGACAATGTTGGTACAAGTACTATCGTTCATACATAATGCGACTACAATGGTATTTGGTATCCTTATCTCTGCCTTCTTTCTGGGTATAAGGAAAAACTCCCGGAACATCCTTGTATTATTGGGGGTTTGCGCCTTTGAGGGATTCTTATATGGTATCAGCTCTTTAGTATTTGGAGAGGTTTTTACCCAATGGTGCTACGCACTTATTATACATGTGCCACTCATCGCGTTCCTGGTTTTATATTATAAATATCCCATTGTCTCCTCCTGTATCTCTGTTTTTTCTGCCTATTTATGCTGCCAGCTAAGCAACTGGATAGGATTACTGATGCTGTTCGTCACCAATGAACAATGGTGTTACTACACTTCCCGAATCCTGACTACAGTTATCACTTTCTTTTTTCTGTGCAGGTTCGTTTGCCGTACCACAGCAACCATATTTACAAGAGATACGAAGGAACTTTATATCATAGGTTTTTTGCCTACTGTATATTATATTGCTGACTATGCCTTTACCAAGCTTTCTGATCTGCTCTATTCCAGTAACAAAATGATTGTAGAGTTTATGGGCTTTGCCCTGTGTATCTCTTATTTTATTTTTTTGTTTCTTTATTTCCATGAATATGAAAAAAAACAGGAAATCAGACAGTACAGCCAGCTGATGCAAATGCAGCTGTCCTCTATTGAAAACGAGGTTAAACAGGTACAGCAAAACAAAAAAACACTGGCCATATTAAGACATGATATGCGCCATCACCTGGATATTATCCTGACACAGCTTCAAAATAACAACTCAGAGAAAGTAATCAATTATATTAAGGAAATCAGCAACACCTATGATGACACTGTGATTGCAACCTACTGCAAAAACGAAATGATAAATTCCGTTCTTTCTATTTATCATACACGTTTTGCAGAAAATGGAATCGTATTCCATTGTGATATTACCATAAACAAATCCCTGCCCTGTCCAGATACTGCAATTTGCACAATATTATCCAATGCTTTGGAAAATTCCATGCACGCATTAAAACAAATGGATTCACAGGAAATATCTACGGATAAAAAATGGGTTCGTCTTACTATGTCCCAAAAGGGGAACCATCTTTTGCTCCATTTTGAAAATCCGGTTCTACAAACTCCAAAATTTGTGGATGGTATTCCAACCTCCGATAAAGTGGGACACGGCATTGGTGTAAAAAGCATTGTATATTATGTAGAACAATTAAATGGGCAATGCCATTTCTCCGTTTCCAATCAGTTGTTTATTTTACGCATTATCATCTAAGGAGGACTAATATGAAAATAGCCATTTGTGACGATGAACAACAATTTGTGGATGCCATATGCCCCATATTAGAACAGTGGGCTGCAAGAAATTCCATCAAGCTTACGCTCTACTGCTTTACCAACGGGGATGACCTGATTGCCGCCCACCAAAATACATGTATGGATTTAATTATTTTAGATGTGATTATGCCCATATTGAGTGGTATAGATACCGCCAAGGAACTTAGAAATAATAATCAGAACGTCCCAATTATTTTTCTTACCTCATCAAGGGAGTTTGCTGTGGATTCCTACGAGGTAAAGGCGTTCAATTATCTTTTAAAGCCTGTTGAGGATGTAAAACTGCTTCACATCCTCGATGATTTTCTCAAAACAATTTTTCTGCCCCAAAGTCTCTTTACCGCCCATACGGACACAGGGTTTTGTAAAATTGTAGTGAGCAATGTTACTTATCTTGAGGCACAAAACAAACAGGTCCTTGTCTATCTGTCAGACGGCAAAACAATAGCGATTCGTGAACTTTTTTCAAAATGTGAAGAAATCTTTTCGTTGGAAAATGGTTTTTTTCGCTGCCACCGCAGCTATATTGTCAACCTGAATAACGTTGAACAATTTACGAAAGCAGAGATTACCACAAGCCTGAACTCGGTAATACCCATATCCAGAAACCGGTATTCTGCCTTTAAAGAAATCTATTTTAAGCACATGTTTGAGTAGGTACACAATGGATTCATTTTTTATTTTTTTTATTTTCAATAAGAGCTACATAGAGCCTTACGATTCCCTCCGTGATTAACATGCACAGGACCGTAAGGAGCCAGCATTGCACCGGTGAAAATCCTTCGTATCTATGAAAGCCGCATATCATCAAA
>CAZSGT010000069.1:0-7747 GCA_964606215.1 uncultured Lachnospiraceae bacterium | reverse complement strand
TGTCGTTATCAAGCTGTAATTCTTTTTTGCACCAGAACGGAACCAGGACCTCTCCAGGACGGAGGGGTTGTCCGTTGTAGCTTTTCTGATTGCAGTATTTGTGGGTGTATAATGTTCTGTTTGCCATGTTGATTTCCTCCTTCGATTGGCTGTCTCGAAATGGAGGAACCTGGCAAACGGCACTAAAAAATGGCAATAGTCATCCGTCCGAAAAAGATAGCTCCATTTCGGTTGGTGACTTGCCATTCCATGGGTAGTCACATTATCAAGTTGACCATTCTGTGGTGATGGAATCATCCCTGATCAGTGTGGATGCACCACTGGACGGTAGTTTAATGTCATTACGAACAGTAAATCATGTTTCCTTATCAGTAAGGGTCTTTAACAGATTATTCTGTTCAGCTTTTTACTCTCCAATTTGGTCAATGAAATCAAGAGTAACAAGGGATTAACCTTTTATATAAAGTATAGTAGTTTGAGTGAGTAATGGAAGATATTAAAAAAACACATTATTTTATATAAAAAATAATGTGTTTAATATTGAAAAATAGATAGAATTAAGTTAAAATTGATATAATACATAGTATTTAACATTATGTTTTAGACAGTTGAATATAAATGATTGGAGGAATCACTGATTTTGGATAATGGGTGATATGAAAAATGCCACAGATTAAAGAGAATTTTTTTGAAAATATTTTATTCAGGTTTGAAAGTTGCTCCTGCGATTGTGCAGAGGACATTGTTCATATTGCTCCAGATGAGGAACCTGACAGACAATATAAACTACAGGCAGTTCCTGCAAAACCATTAGTTTTTGCGTATGCTGCAAAAAAGGGATTGGTAAGGATTGCACCGAACGGAACGATAGAGGAGTCTAATATACTCGGAAGATTGATTTCTCTTCCAAATAAGCCCATGAGTGAAATGGCAAGATTTTTTAAGGAAAACGGATTTCTTTTTCCAGTCCGATTTGGAGGCTATGAAAAGTTTGATGCTGCTGAGGTATACTACATCATCAATCGCCTGAGACTGACGGTAGAACTTATGACAGCCGCCAACGAAATCCATAAGGATTATCAGAAAATTGTAAATCTTACGTTGTCTTTGTTATTTTCTGGAGATGTGAAGATAAAAACAGATATGATGGAAGGGGAGTATGTAACTTGCCACCATCCGTATATTGATATTTTACAAATGGCAGATTTTAATGTATCTTACGCGAGAAGACAGGAAGAATTCAATGCAGATTATTATGTTGTCAATGATTGCATATTTGGAACATTTAAGCTGTCAACGCAGGAATACAATGATATAAAAAGTGGTTATTCCACGGAACCTGGATTTGGGGAGCCTGTTTTCAGGAGTGTAGCAGCACTCTATTTAAATTTAGATGGTACCCCAATGGAAAGAAAGATTACGGACTTTTTGTTTCACTATTTTCATGAAGTTGGCATGGTGGACTTTAGTAATGGAATGAACTATTTTTCTGCTCCAAAAGAGGAAAATTTTACAGACAAGATGAAAGAAGTGCTAATAGAGATTGCAAATTTTATTGTGGGTGAGGAGATAAATGCCAATCTGGACGGAATACATCCGGTGTATGATGCAAAGAAGATGATTCCTTCATGGAAGGTTGATTCATTGCTGTGTGCAGCTTATTTTTCCATTTTTTATCTAAAGCCTGATCTTGAACTTTATCGTCCTTGTGATAATCCAAAATGTGGAAAATATTTTTTGGTCAGAACGACAACCACAAAAATTCGGTTTTGTAGCACGGAGTGCTGTAATTGCGTAACACAAGCGCGATATAGGAAAAAGAAACGGGAAAAGGAATCAAAATAAAGATTTTCTCCTGCAGTAGGTTATCCTATATTGCAGGAGAAACTTTCTTTTATGTTTCTGAATCTGTACTATATGGTGTAGGGGACTCAGCAACCATTAAGGGACGTGGTTGCATATAATCAGAATAGTTGATCACTTTATGCTGGTCTGGTGCTGAAGGAACTGGAGGACGGGTGGTAACGGCTTCTATGCATTCTGCCAGTGCATTTTTTTCTTTTTCAGGTTTTCCGACATAGTGATGCATTAAGTATCTTGTATCCATGACAATACCCTGAATGCGCTCATAATACTTTGTATTTCCGCGCCAATCTCCGATAGCTTCCCCGATTGTTCCAACAGGTTCTGTAATATTAAAAAAATTTACAGCCATATTAAATGGCATAATGAAGGCATTAAACAGTGATTGGGGGTTTACGCCTTTGTAGTGCTCCAGATATTCCCCATAAGTTATTTGTTTATTGATTGATGATGCATTGGGCAGATGATCCGGTCGCCCAGTCCATCCATACTTATAGCATTTGGCATCAAGCACATAATATTTACCGTTGTATATCATAATGGTATCCGGCATCAGAGGGCGTTTTTCTTTATATTTTCCGTAATCCAGGAACCATCTGGAACGTGGAAAATACTCGTCTTTGTCGGGCTCCCCAAAAGCACGGTCAATCAGCTTCTCCCATACATGGTCAAAATCATCTGTTCCAAAATAGAATTGTTTATCAGAGGTCTTCTCATCCATGTATTCCAACATATCCAGCATGCCCCGAAATAGATTTTTCTTCTTGTCATCATTTGTTTCTGCATATTTGTCCTGGACTATTGAAATCGATGTCTTTACATCCGGATGTGGTCCTGGTTCTTCCGGCATGAATGGAACATAGAGCCAGCCCAACTTTTTGAAAGCCTCAAATACACAGTAGCGGTTTATCTGTGTTATAAGCTTGGTATCATTTGGCTGGGTGGAACGGACAACAAAGTCTGTAAATATAAAAGAACTTATTCCATTTTTACTCTGGACAAGTGGCATTTTCTTTTTAATGGTTTTTGGCCAATCCTGTTTACCGGTTGGCGCAGTTTTATAGGTTGGATCGGTTTCAATGTAATAGTTTCCGCCGATTGAAAAATAATATTCAATCACGCTTTTAAAGGCATTTATCGGAAAGTCTACGCTCTGTGGTGCGGCGAACCTGTTTAATGCCAGAAGACGGTCATCTTTTGTGGTGAATTCAGATAAGACCTGTATGAGATCCTTAATATCTGTCCGAATTTCAGCATCTGTCGCTGGCAGTTCATACCCAATTGGGAAATAGACCATGGCATTATCAGAATCTGCTTTTATTCCTACAAAGCGATCCCCATCTTCATTTGAATTGACATGGCAATGCCTTTTGATGTCAAATTCCATAACTGATTTTAATGCGGAGTCTATATCCATAATGAACCACCACCTTACTGTTCAGGATTCTTAAAAGCGCTAATAATATTTTCCTTAAACATCTTGAACCGATTTATGCCTTTTGCATACATAAATACCCGGATAACTTGTTCGAGACTTTGGTATTCAGTGCTTTCAAATACTATTTCGCGATTAAATTTGAAAGCATCATCCCATAAATATTTGATGACTTTTTCAGGAAACTTTCGATATTGTTTTACGGCTTCCCTGATTTCTGCTAACTGGGTTTGCTCTGTATTTGTCAGTGTGCCTGCGGTTTCCTTTTTCCGAAGGTCATCATAGCTGCCGTCTGCCAGACTGTCACCGAAGCTGGGTTCTTTCTTTAAGTCGCGCAGATGTACAAAGTAGGCTCCCAGACGTTTGTCCTCGGAGGATGTCATTCTTGCACTGTTTCCGACTACGATATTATTGATGGCAGTGCAGAAATTACGCCAAGTAATGGTTGTGTCAAGAATTTCAGCATCTGCAAATGTGGCATCAACATTGTCAAAGTTATTCTCAATTAGGCGCATGTCCCACCTGCGTTGGAAAGCTGTATCAAGGGTAAACACATTCTGGTCGGATGTGTTCATAGTTCCTATGATGGAGAGGTTTGAAGGAATGCGGATCTTATGGGACGCATCTCCATATACTACCTTTGCGATATTTCCATTGGTGATTCCATATTCGCTTGTGCCAATGGGAAAGCCATCATCATTGGTGCCCTGGATTTCAACTTTCCGGTCAAGCAACTGAAAAACCTCGCCAAAGATGGCGGGTGCGTTGCCGCGGTTTATTTCTTCAATGATTAAGATATATTCAGTGCCAGGATTTGTGTAAGCATCGCGGAGAATATTGGTAAATGGTCCTGCGGTAAATTTGTAGCTTACCTGTCCATCCTCAGCAACATCTGGCAGAATCTGGCCGATAAAGTCAGAGTATGTATAATCTGGATGAAATACCAGACGTTCAACTTTGCTTCCTGCTTTGCAGTATTCATGTTCAATGGTCCAGCTTTTGCCGGAACCGGGAACGCCGTATAGGAGTACGTTGCAGCCGTTTGTGAGACGGGTGTTTTCAAGCTGTTCCGGAGATATTCCCTCCGTTTCTGTGTCCATGTCTTCCAGCCCGATTACTTTTGTTGCTGACAGTCGGAGGAACATGTCCACTCTTTGCTGGTATTCTTCAAGGTCTCCGATTCTGCGTTCTATTGCTGTTACACTGTTGCTTGAATATCCAAGATACGGATTCATATCATCAGAAAGCAAGGATTTCAATATACGTAGGGAACCTTTGGCTTCACTGTCCCCATTAACATCAACAGGTTGCCGTGTTTCAAGCACTTTCTTATACAGACTGTTTTGATTGAAGATTATGTCCCGTGTTCCATCTGTCATTTTGAATACAGCATTTTCAGAGAGTGTAGAGAATAGCTGGATAAGGATGGTGTTATATTCTGGATCTGTATCAATATTAAAACCAATCCAGGACAAGAGTACGCGGGTGTAGGCGTCATGGTTGCCTTCAATCACAGCGTGGATGATATCTGCGTTGGAAGTGTATACCAGCTTTTTGGGGTAGCGGGTGCCACCCTTCCTTTCTGCACTGGCAGGCTTACCTGTCTCTACGAAACTAACTTTGGCAAGTTTCCAAACAAGCTCAAAAGCAACAATCAACGCTTCCATTTGCGATTTGTATAATTGATTTTCGTTCATGCCGGAAATAAGGGCTTCAAAATCAATCTGTTCTTCTTCGCAGATATCAGAGAGGTGGTCTATTACCCATTGGCTTAATTCTTCTGGCATTACAATCCCGTCTGCCTGCTGCTCAGAGTAAATCAACTCGGCGGGACGGTCTGCACATTCCCATAGGAGTATGGAAAGTGCTAGTGTGCTTTTTACATGTGGGAGGGAGGACTTGATGCCAAGTTTCAAGTCCAGTTCGTCATAAGTTGAAAGGTTGTCTGGTCTATTCATGCTTTGGTGTCTCCTTAATATCTTTCATAATCACTTCTGCAATGGCAGATGCAAGGAGAGGCGGTACAGCATTCCCCACCTGTTTCATCTGCGAGCCTTTGTTTCCAACAAAGCGGAAACTGTCAGGAAAAGACTGAATTCTTGCCGCTTCTCTTACTGTTATTGCCCGGTCAAGGAAAGGATGGGTAAATTTTCCAGAAGACGGCGTATCAAAGCGCGTTGTTATGGTGACAGAAATTTCATCTTTTCTCATGCGTGTCCATGTGCCGCTGTAAATAGATTTGGTTAGATGTTCTTCTGGAAGAACTTCTTTTCCTGCATTCGGCGGTATCATGGAAAGTCGTTCCAAAGCTAAAGGAGAGTGTTTGGTAACAACATGGTTATAAAGTATTTCAGAATCTTTTCGTAAGAGCCTTTGGTATTCGCTTTTTGGCGGAGTGCGGTATACTTGTTTCTCAGAGCCTTCTCCAGATTCCAAATAAGCTAGGTCGCTTATGGCATCCCATATTGTCACGGTTTTATCCTGGGCAACTGGAAGGCTCGGAGCATCTCCTCCAGATTTTCCAATTATTACTGCTCTCCTTCGGTTCTGGGGGACACCGTAGTCTGATGCATTTAGTACATCATATTGGAGGGAATATCCCATTTTGTTGAATAATTCTTCAATCTCATGGAGGAAAAAACCGTTTTCCGCAGTTAGGAGATTAGGGACATTTTCCATAACAAAATAGCGTGGTTTTACAAGTTTCACGACTGCAACATAATACTTAAACAAAAAGTTCCTTTCATCATGGATGGTTTTTCGCTGACCTTTTTGCGAGAATCCTTGGCAAGGTGGTCCGCCGATGATAACATCTATTTTCTCGGTATATGTTCCAAAGGTTTTCTGTAGGTCAAGTGTAGTAATATCACCTACAATCATTTTGGTGTTTTTATGGTTTTCCATATAGGCTGTTGCAATTGAAGGGTCATATTCATTGGCAAGTACAATATCAAAGCCTTGCTGCTCAAAGCCAAGTGAGAGTCCACCGACTCCAGCGAATAAATCTATTACTTTTGGTTTCATGTCAGTTCTCCTCAATTCGTGCTTTGGCCATAGCAAAATAGTCTTTATTCAATTCTATGCCTATAAAATTTCTATCAGCTTTCCGCGCAGCGACTCCTGTTGTACCACTTCCCATGAATGGATCCATTATCCAGTCATTCGGATCGGACAATATCTCAACAAAATGTAGCATTAGGGCTTCTGGCTTTTGTGTGGGATGTTTGCCGTGTTTCCGTTCACTCATAGGGGTAACAGATGTTTCGATGAAATCATGGAACAATGCTCCGCCATTGTTAAATGTTCCGGTTCGCTTTTTGTATGTAAAATATATCCATGCTTCAGTCGAGTTGACAAAATGTAGATTCATATTGCGGGGCATGGGATTGGTTTTATGCCAGATGCCCGTTGTTTTGTAATAAAAACCGTGTTTTTCTGCAAGGCGTATAATGGTTTCAACTTTAATAATAGCCATAAACACAATCATAGAGCCACCTTTTTTCATAACTCTGGATGCAGATTTGAAAAATGTATTCATGGATTGTTCCCATTCATCAAATTCCATATCATCCCATCCAGCTGAGCCAAAAAAATTATCACGCATTTTGCTCAAGTTTGTGTCACGGTTTTTCATGAAGTTGCCAAGGTTGTATGGGGGATCCGTAACTATTAGGGAAATAGAATCTTCATTCAGTTTATCCATGGCATCAATGCAGTTTTCGTTATATAATTTGATTTCTGGCATTGCAGAATCGTCCTTCCTTGTGTGTACTTGGATTATTCGGCACTTTTTCCACTTGCCACCCAATTATCCAGCTCCGAACGCTTAAATTTCCAAAGTTTCCCTAAACGATGCGCGGGAATGTCTGGTTTTTTCTTAATCCAATTTCGTAAGGTAACTGTTTTAATTCCTAAGTATGTGGCAGCTTCTTCTATGCTGATATAATTGTCTTCGTTCATGTTGTTTGTCTTCAATTTCTACCTCTCTGAGAATCCTGGTTTTAGACACAAAAATACAACATATATTATAGCCTTCTTTAGTTCTGATTACAAGATTTTTTTTGATATTTCATTTGGTTTTATGATATTTTGTAATACTCTCCATATACAAAAGGGACTGCCCGAAAGGTCAGTCCTTTTTATAGAACGGAGTACAATACCCATCTCCACGAATCAGGATGTCCGGCATCCACTCTGGACTTCTGCTCATCTGCTCGCAAACAGCATCCAGGGAGACCTCCGGGCTGCATTCTATGATAAGCTCATCATGGACATGACCGACAATGAAGCAGTGGGAGAGGGTGTGCATGGCAAAACAAAGAAGATCGCGAGAGACAGCCTGGACAATATTTTCCACGAACTTGGGACCGTAGGATTCAATACGCTCCCACTTCTTTGTGGCACCAACGCCCTCATAAGTGACGGATTCCCCGCCGAAGCGGTTTGCCC
>CAZSGT010000068.1:0-7801 GCA_964606215.1 uncultured Lachnospiraceae bacterium | reverse complement strand
ATATCCTTTGGCAAAGGCCTCCACCCAGTCCTCCCATGGCAGACTGCGGTCAATCCCGGTATTACCATAGAAAAAATGGTCCGTCACCATAATGCCTGCATACCCGGCTTCCTTATACGCAATCACCATTTCCCTGCCTGTAGCCCCAGCACAGGCACTGGCTTCTTTGGTATGTAAATGTGTCTCGTATTTGTACATATTATCCTCATTTCTGCATACTCATGTATGCTTTTTACTTTTTGCACATATTAAATGTTTGTGACAAGTCATGTTATGGTTTTGCATCCTTCAGAAACAAACTCACACAGACAGCTTAAAACATCGTCTGTAGAAGCTCCACCACATATACGGTCAGGCATGCCGCCATGGCCACGGTGAGCAGCGCCTTTTTCCGCCACGCCAAAAACACGGCTACCACCATGCCTGCCACTGCAGACACCAGCCCTCTGGTGGAATATAAAATCGCAGGAAAGGTCATGGCTCCCAGCACAGCATATGGAATATAGGTCAGAAAAGAACGAACAAATACATTTTCTATCTTCCCCCTGCAAAGTACCAGCGGAATCACACGTATCCCATAGGTAGTCAATGCCATAATCGCCAGATATATGAAAAAGGTCTCTACACTAATCATGTGCCTGCACCTCCTCCCTCACCGGAAAAAGCCATGCACCCAGCGCGGAGGCAATAACAGATGCAAGAATAATCACAAAACCACTGCTGACCCCACGAAGCACGGGCACATAATAAAACAAACAGCTGATGCCAGCTGCGGCTGCCACCACCAGCCGGACAGACGCTTTCTGCCGTACTGCTGGCAGAATAATGGCAAGAAACATACCGTAAATGGCAATTCCCAGCGCAGAGACTGCTGCCGCCGGAAGAACCTGCCCAAGCAGCGCACCAAACAGCGTTCCCATGCTCCATCCTAAAAAGGGCATCGTAGCAAGCCCGAACAAGTATCTGCGCCCCACCGGATGAATATTACTCATGGCAACGGCAAAAATTTCATCCGTGTTGGCAAAGCCTAAAATCATGCGGTACGCCGTGTTCATGCTGCTGTCCACCTTCTGGGACAGGGATAAAGACATCAATGCATAGCGCAGGTTGATAACAAACTGGGTTAAAAACATCTCGAACCACGCCCCGCCTGCCGCCATCAACGGCAAAGCCGCAAACTGTCCGGCTGATGTAAGATTTGTCATAGATATCAATGTGGCCTCCCACCATGTAAGACCTTCCCCTATCGCCATCAATCCAAAGGTGAAACTCACCGAAAGATATCCCAGCGCAATGGGTATTCCGTCCCGGATTCCCCGTCTGTACTCGCCCATCTTTTTTCCATCCATTCTCATTTTTCTATGTCGATTTCCAACAAAATCTTTCCCTAATTATATTCCCTATCCAATTCTCCTGTCAATTTTTTTACTAAAACGGTTAAATGTGATATAATGATAAGCGGACCGAGCGTGCTTGCACGTGAGGGCGTAACAATAATCATGAACCGAAGGTTCATGATATAATGATAGACAAACCCAGTGTGGTTAAACGTGAGAGCACAACAAACGCTGTCACGCTATGCGAGCCAGCTTATTGTAACAAGAATGGAGGAAGATTTATGCAGTACACATTGATTGGGGAGGGCATGCCCGCCCTGGAAGTAACCTTAAACGCCAACGAATCCATGTACACCCAGCGGGGCGGCATGGCATGGATGAGTGACGGCATTGCCATGGACAGCAATATGCGCGGTGGCCTCATGAAGGGAATCGGCAGGGCCTTTTCCGGCGAGACCATGTTTATGGCTACATATACGGCGCAGCGGGACGGTGCAAAAGTGGCGTTCGCCTCCACCGTACAGGGAGAAATTTACCCCCACAACGTTTCCCAGTCCCCGCTGATTTGCCAGAAAGGCGCATTCCTTTGTGCCGAACCCAATGTGCAGACCAGCGTGCAGTTCACAAGGAAGTTTTCTGCTGGTTTGTTTGGCGGCGAGGGATTTATTTTACAGCGGGCGGAAGGTGCCGGCATGTTGTTTTTGGAAGTTGACGGCGCTATTGTGGAAAAAGAGCTGGCGCCAGGGGAAGTGCTCCGGGTTGATACCGGAAATGTTGTTGCCTTTGAACCCAGCGTAAGCTATGAAGTTGAGACGGTGAAAGGATTGAAGAACATCTTCCTGGGCGGCGAAGGATTATTCTTAACCCGACTGACTGGTCCCGGCAAAGTCATCCTGCAGACCATGAACTTCAATGAACTGTGTGGAAAAATTGGTTCCCGTATCGCTGTCAGAAGCTAGATTGTTGAGTGAGGATAACGCCACGGATGGAAATTCAGGCAAGTCATTTAGCGAAATATGAATGGTACAGCCACATATTGATAATTATCAACAGAATGTGACAGTACACCCAACAGCTTTCAAAATTTTTCCGATGAATTCATAAAAACCTACTTAACAACTGCCCGCAAATGTGCTACACTGAGGGCAGTTGTTTTATAAGATTCGGTCTTGCCTGAAAGGGACTTTTTACCTCCGAATCTTTATAGGAGTCTATTTCCATGAATATACTTGGACATTTGAAAACCATTATCGGCCATAAACGGCTGGTCCGCCGCCACTGTTTCAAGGTGGGTTTATACTGGCAGGGCATCAAACACGACTGGTCCAAATACAGTCCGACAGAGTTTATCGCCGGTGCCAGATATTATCAGGACGGCAAGCGCAGTCCCAACTTTGGGCAAAAAGAGGCGGAAGGCTATTCTGCTGCCTGGCTGCACCACAAAGGACGCAACAAACACCATTTCGAGTACTGGATTGACTACCCGATTCATCCCGACGACGGGCTGCAGGGTATGCCTATGCCGGTCAAATACGTGGTCGAAATGTTTTGTGACCGGATGGCTGCCAGCAAAAATTACAACAAAGACACCTATAGTGATTCTCATCCTCTAGCCTATTACGAGCGGGGAAAGAACCACTATGTCATGCACCCGGAGACCCGTGCATTGTTAGAAAAACTGCTCCACATGCTGGAAGAGGAAGGCGAAGAAGAAACGTTCCGCTATATTCGTACACAGCTGCTTGGAAAGCGGCGCTGAACGAGCGGGATTGCTTTTCACACCTGGCGCACGAATCTATGACACACGTAACCTGTTACATTTCACTTGCATCAAAAGGAGGGATTGTTTTGAATAAGCTGGATTCCATCAAATTGAAATTGCAGTCCTTACTCACGAAATACTCTCATGCCTGGGTATTTTTGTACATTCCCATTTACTGTGTCTGGTTTACCAGACTGGAGCAGGACACCACGTTAAAGTTTAGCAATGTGCATTCTGTCCTGGACAATTACATTCCCTTCTGCGAATATTTTGTCATCCCCTATGTACTATGGTTTTTGTACGTGGGACTGACCGTGGGGATTCTGTTTTTCCAGACAAAACATAAGGAAGATTTTTATAAATGCTTTACCCTGCTGGTGTTTGGAATGACCATTGCATTGATTGCCTACAGCTTTTTTCCTTCCGTGCAGCATCTCCGTCCAAACCCCATGCCAAGATACAACTTTTTTACCAGAATTGTGACGTTCATTTATGCCACGGATACCCCGACAAATGTCTGTCCAAGTATCCATGTGTTTAATGCGCTGGCAGTTCACATTGCCATCACCCACAGCCACTTTTTCAGAGACAAAAAAAAGATACAGATTGCATCTTTGGTATTTTGCATACTAATCTGTATCTCAACCGTCACTTTGAAACAACACTCCATCCTTGATGGAGTTGTGTCCATCGGCTTGATTCTTCTGCTTTATCCGATTGTATACAAACCGGGAATACTATGGCAGGAACAGCCCGCCACGACAAAACCGTAATATTCGCACAGGAGGAAACGAAATGCGTACAAAAACAACGGACAGCACGCTCTGCGTACTACCCTTATGTTCAATGAAAAAATGCGGCGCACTGCTTTTGATACTTGTCACAAGTCTTTTTGCTTTGACTGCATGCGGCAATTCAAAATATGTTGGAAAATGGGAGGTGGTAAGCCTCATCAACCAAGAGGGAACAGAGACGAGACTGGACTCCCTCTCTTCCACATTTGCAGACGCTTCTGTAACAATGACTCTGCAAAAGGACGGCACTGCCAGATTGGAATTTGGCGACACCATATCCTATGTTCAGTGGGAAGAAAGCAGCAACGGTATCATTGTGTCTGATGATGAAAATTCTACTGCATATACATTCAAAGACGATTGTCTTTACTACGATTTTGGCCAGGGACAAATGAAAATGGAGAAGACGTCAGAAATCCCGTAGCAAGCTACGGGGTATTTCTCAAACGCCTGCATTCCCCTCAATATTTCTCTGAAATCCAATATAAGTAACCATAAAGTAAATAAAATAAATTCCAAAAAACAACGCCACACTTTTCCCAAAAAACGACCAAACCGGCAAGGGTACTGCCGTTTCTCTCACAAACAGTCCACTGATATACAGTATCATTTTTCCGCTAATCACCATGGCCAGAACCACGGGGCAAAGATAATATGCCACCAGCTGTTTCCGAATCAGACCACGAATCTTCATGCGCCCCAATCCTAATTTCTTCAGCACATCATACCGGAATTTGTATTTGACGGAATCGCTTAGCTGCTGCACGGAAAGAACCGTCATTGCCACGCAGACGAAAACCAGCCCGATATATAGCATTGGAATAATGATGGACGCCAGCATAAATTTTACCTCCGGTATGAGATTGTCCCGCACCAGAACGTCCTGGCAAATGGATATAATGTTATCGGAACCACAGCATTCATTACCATTTAAACCGGACTGGATGGAAATCGTATGTCCGTTATAATCCCGTTCCGCCTTCGTTGCCAGTGCGTCCAGTTTTTCTGTAAGTCCTATGGACGCCTCTCCCTTTATGTCCGCAGCCAGCACAGAATAATATGGCTGCATCCGTTCCAGCACCTCATCCGGCACAATGAGAAGATAATCTCCTCCATTATGCCCGGACTGAGAAAACTCCTCGTCGTAAATTCCTGCGAAGGAAAGCGGTTTTTCGCCGGATTCATCCATGATTTTCAAATCTTCTTCTATGCCCTCTACTTCCTTTCGCAGCCGGCGTTTAATATGGAGCAGATACTTTCCTGCATCCAGTGATACAGTCTCGTATCCCAGCATACTCCGCAGGTGATTGTAGTCGGATATACCCATATAGGTGTCCGTTACGCAGTACGCCCACCGGCCCTCGTAATGTAGATGATGCTCTATTTTTTCCATGTCCGGACTTCCGTCTTCTCCCCGAAATTCATCTCCAAAGCTCTGCAGATGGGACAGCATCCATGCATTTGCCTGACTGTCCCCATCAGTATAGATGCGGTATGGATAGATATCCAGAGGTTCTGTATTTTCCCTGATTACCTGAATGTCATCCGCAAAATCATCCGCCGCATCCGAACTGTATATCTGCACATCAAAAGGAAACTTTCCATCCAGAACCGTATTTTCGTAATCACTGAACATCATCGCAATGGACGCTCCCATCAATGCAAGGGTAAAAAGCGCCGTCAGCGTCCCCATGGTAAACTGTATGGTCCGCACCTTTGCGGCAAACTGCCGGAGCAAAAACAAATTCTGTCCCCGGTAGATTCCTTTCTTCCTGTCCCGCACATAGCAGATAATCCAGGCAGACACTCCCACATAAAACAGATAAATCGTAAGCACCAGCCCAATCAGAAATCCAAGGATTTCCATAAGGCTAGATATTTCTTTAAACAGCGTCCAGAACAGCAGGAGAAATCCCACCGCCCCAGGCAGAAGAATCCGTTTTACATTTTCGTGTTTTTCTTTTATCTCCTCATTGCGTCGTTTTGCATTCATCAAATCACTGATGTTCATTTTCCGGAATTTCCTTTTACAGCGCAGCAACGCCAGCAGATAACATCCCATATAGCAAAGCACGGTCATAAGAATCGTCCACTTGTTAAAGGAAATATGCAGATGGTATTCCATGCGCACCATGGAATACAGAATTATCATCAAAACCTGGGAAAGAAGAATGCCAAGCACAGTGCCCGCCAAAAACGAAACCAGTCCAAGCAGCATATTTTCCCGGATATATAATCTGGATACGTTTTTCTTCTTCATCCCCAGAAGCAGATAAATGCCAAATTCGCTGCTGCGTTTTTCCAGCATAAACCGCACCATATAGTTAATGAGCCACGCCACAATCAGAACAATAAATACCGTGGCAAGTCCCAGCATAGCTCCAAACATACCATACGAATCATAATACACTGTCAACTCATTTTGAAAAATGAGACTGTTAAAGGCGTACATAAAGGCAGTGATGATTGTCATGGTCAAAACGTACACCAGATAATCCTTGATAGAACGCCGCATATTGCGCCATGCAAGTTTACCGAACATCGGACATCTCACCTCCCGTCAGGGACAGTACATCCAAAATCTCCTGCAAAAAGACTTTCCGCTCCTTCCCGCCCCGAACCAGTTCATGAAACAGTTTTCCGTCTTTCAGAAACAAAATCCTCTTGCAGTAGCTTGCGGAAAATGCATCGTGGGTTACCATGAGAATCGTGGCGTCCATGGAATGATTTAATTTTGTAAAGGTCTCCAACAAAATCTGTGCCGAATGGGAATCCAGGGCGCCAGTGGGCTCATCTGCCAAAAGCAGCTTTGGATGGTTTATCATCGCCCGGGCGCAAGCACATCTTTGCTTTTCTCCGCCGGATACCTGGTAGGGAAACTGCCCCCGGATTTCTTCAATCTCCAACAGCTTTAAAATGTCGTCGCACTCTTTTTCAATCTCTTTTTTCCTCTTGTCCTGCAGCGTAAGGGCAAGAATAATATTTTCTTCAATGGTAAGGGTATCTAAAAGATTATACTCCTGAAATACAAATCCCAGATTGTTTTTGCGAAATTCCGACAGGGCATCTTCTTTTAATTCTGTGATATCTGTATTTTCATAATAGATATGCCCTGCCGTCACCTTGTCGATAGTGGCGAGCATATTCAGAAGGGTGGTTTTGCCTGAACCGGAGGCCCCCATGACCCCCACAAATTCACCCCGGTCTACCTCGAAGCTTACCCGGTCTACCGCCTTGGTTACGTTGGAACCGTTGCCATAATATTTTTCCACGTCGCAGATGCGAATGTAATTGTTCATTTGAGAAACCTCCGATTTGAATTACAATTTTTTCGTATTACTCCGGCAATGGTAATGGGTGGTTCATTGCAGTATTGGCTGCTGGAGTAATATGAAAAAATACTTTATGGATAGTATTATAGTGGTTCTTTTGGGGGAATGGTATTATTTTTGTTTAAGGTTTTCTTACAGTTTTGAAAGGGTAGGGGGATGACTGCATTATTACCTAATTCAATCATCCCCAGTATCACCTGAATTCTATTAATCCTTTTCTTTCAGTTTATTTGATATCTCCTTTTTCGTTTTCCATACCTCACTCTTCGAACAAGTGTTATTATTCAGTCAGCATACTATCAAATATTGTTTCTTCTACAACTTTTACGCACTCATCTGTATGCTTTTTAATATCATCACCCCAAAATCTAATAACTGTCCAGCCTTCAAATAATAATCTTTTATTTATTTCCTTATCTCGTTCTCTATTACGTGATATTTTATTTATCCAAAATTCACTATTATTACTTCTTTCTAAACGTAACTTTAGTCTCTCCCAGTCCTTTCCGTGAAAAAACTCACTATCGCAGAAAATCGCTATTTTGTATTTAGTTAAAACAATATCTGGACACCCTA
>CAZSGT010000067.1:0-7812 GCA_964606215.1 uncultured Lachnospiraceae bacterium | reverse complement strand
GTGGAGATTGTCAGAGCCTGAATGCTACTATGCGTGGCGTGGCGAAAACGTTGTATCAGGCGTATCCGGATATTGAGATTCTTGGTATTGAAGAGGGATACAAGGGGTTGATTTATGGAAATTATCACAAGATGAAACCCCAGAATTTTTCGGGGATTCTTACCGAGGGCGGTACGATTATCGGCACGTCCAGACAGCCTTTTAAGTTGATGCGTGTGCCGGACGAAAATGGACTGGATAAAGTAAAAGCCATGAAGAGCAATTACAAAAAATGGAAAATTGACTGTCTGGTGATTCTCGGTGGAAACGGTACGCACAAGACTGCAAATCTTCTTAGCGAAGAGGGTTGCAACGTAGTGACTTTGCCAAAGACCATAGACAATGATATCTGGGGTACGGATATGACTTTTGGATTCCAGAGCGCAGTAGATATTGCCACCAGTGCCATTGACTGTATTCATACCACGGCGGCTTCCCATGGACGGGTGTTTATTGTGGAGGTTATGGGACATAAAGTGGGTTGGCTGACACTGCATGCCGGATTAGCTGGAGGTGCAGACGTGATTCTTCTCCCGGAGATTCCCTATGATATCAAGTCGGTAGCGGCGGCAATTAAAAAACGTACCAAAGAAGGTAAGCGTTTTTCTATTCTGGCAGTGGCAGAGGGAGCAATTTCCAAAGAAGATGCTGCTCTTACCAAAAAAGAGTTAAAGGCAAAGAAGAAGAAAAGTACATTTCCATCTATTTCTTATCAGATTGGACAGGAAATTTTGGATTTGACGGGACAGGAAGTGCGTATTACCGTTCCGGGACATACACAGCGCGGCGGCAGTCCGTGTGCATATGACAGGGTGATATCCAGCCGTCTGGGAGCGGCAGCAGCAAAGTTAATCATTGACGGCAATTTCGGAAACATGGTAGGATTGAAGAACGGAGAGATTGTTCCGGTTCCCCTCAGTGAGGTGGCGGGCAAACTGAAAATGGTAGACCCGGAATCCAGTATCATTCAGGAGGCCAAGAATCTGGGAATCTGCTTTGGAGATTAATGGTGCGAAATACCTTCCGTACCTGAATTTGAAGTGATATTTTCTGAAATGGTGTCCCCTGCAGGGTACACCATTTCGTCAGTAATAGAAAGGCAAGGTTGGAGATTGATATGGCATATACAGCATTATACCGGAAGTTCCGTCCCTTGGGATTTGAAGATGTAAAGGGGCAGGAGCATATAGTAACGACGCTGCGCAACCAGATTTCTTCTGGAAGAACCAGCCATGCCTATTTGTTTTGCGGAACAAGAGGTACTGGAAAGACTACGATTGCCAAGATTCTGGCAAGAGCGGTAAACTGTGAACATCCCATAGAGGGAAGTCCCTGCGGAGAGTGCGCTGTATGCCGGAGCATCCAGGAGGGCACGTCCATGAATGTGATTGAAATTGATGCGGCGTCCAATAACGGTGTGGATAATATCCGTGAGATTGTGGAAGAGGTGCAGTATTCTCCTACAGAGGGGAAGTTTAAAGTGTATATCATTGACGAGGTGCATATGCTTTCTACAGGAGCCTTTAACGCACTGCTAAAGACCCTGGAAGAACCGCCTTCCTATGTGATGTTTATCCTTGCAACTACTGAGCCTCACAAGATTCCCATTACCATTTTATCCCGCTGTCAGCGGTATGATTTCCGGCGGATTACCATTGAGACCATTCAGGCGAGACTGCAGGAGCTGATGGAGAAGGAAGGCGTGGAGGCAGAAGAGAAGGCGCTGCGTTATATTGCAAAGGCGGCAGATGGTTCCATGCGGGATGGATTGAGCCTGCTGGATCAGTGTATTGCATTTTACTTTAACCAGACGCTGACCTATGATAAGGTGTTAGATGTGCTGGGGGCAGTGGATGTACAGGTGTATGACGATATGTTTCAGGCAGTGCTTTCTCAGGACGTTGTCCGTGCCATGGAGATTATTGAGCAGATGGTGGTCTCTGGCAGGGATTTGCCCCAGTTTATCACGGAGTTTATCTGGTATCTGCGAAATATACTGTTGGTGCAAAGTTCGGAAAATGGTCTGGATATGATTGACGTATCCAGCGAGCAGGTGCATCTTTTGAAGGATAAGGCGGCACAGGTAGACGCCCAGACACTCCTGCGTTATATTCAGGTGTTGTCGGAGCTTTCCGGACAGCTTCGGTATGCTGTGCAAAAGCGTGTGCTTATTGAGGTTGCCATTGTCAAACTGGTGCGTCCCCAGATGGATGGGGAACAGACGGTGGCATCCTTAAATCAAAGAGTGGCACAGTTGGAAAAACAATTGGAGCAGGGGGGTCCCGCAGCGGCACCTTCACCGGCAGTCCCGGCCACAGCCGTGCCGAAGGAAGAGAAAAAACCAATTGACGGCAAGGCTGTGACAGAGGATATCAAAAAAATTATCCAGAATTGGGATGAAGTGCTCAGCCACATACTGGTATCCTCCAGACATATTTTGTCGGGTGCAACCAGGGTGCCGGGACCGGATGGTTCACTGGAGCTGATATTTGGTGATGAGACCAGCGCAGGATATTTTTCAGAGGACAGCGAAGCACTCCATGCATTGCGGGAGGCATTGGAACAGTATGTGGGAAAACAGGTTGCCATACGTGTCAGATGCATGAAAAAACAGAAAAAAGACTTGTACCAGGACTTGGGCGAGTTTTTGAATATTACCGATTCGGATGTGACGGTAGAAGTAAAATAAAGGATTTAGGAGGAAATGGAAATGGCAAAGAGAGGCGGATTTCAGGGAGGTATTCCCGGAAATATGAATAATCTGATGAAACAGGCACAGCGCATGCAGCGTCAGATGGAAGAGAAAACGAAAGAGATGGAAGAAAAGGAGTATGAGGCCACAGCTGGCGGCGGGGCAGTCACAGTAAAAATGTCCGGCAAGAAGGAAGTGCTCAGCGTGAAATTATCTGAAGAGGTTGTGGACCCGGACGATATTGAGATGCTGGAGGATTTAATTGTGGCGGCAACCAATGAAGCTATCCGCAAAGTGGAAGAGGATTCTGCATCCCTGATGGGAGAGATTACAGGAGGACTTGGCGGCGGATTGGGTGGATTCCCGTTCTAGTATAATGTATCATAAGCATTTATTGCGCTACGTTGGTTTCCATGGCGATGCCTGTTTGTTGCAGTGTATAGCCGGCATGTGTGGTGCATACTGTATCATGTGGAACAATGGATATCCGTGTATGCGTATGCAGAAATGAGGAGACAGATGGATTACTATAGCAGTCAGATACATAAGCTGATTGAGGAGTTGGGAAGACTGCCGGGAATCGGCACCAAATCGGCTCAGCGTCTGGCATTTCATATTATCAATATGCCCCAGGAGCAGGTGGATAACCTTACAAATGTCATTGCGGAAGCGAAAAAGAATATTTGTTATTGCAAGCAGTGTTTTACCCTGACAGACCAGGAGACCTGTCCGATTTGCAGCAGCGCCAAGCGCAACCAGAAAGTGATTATGGTGGTGGAGACACCCAGGGATTTGGCGGCATACGAAAAGACCGGACAGTACGAGGGTGTGTATCACGTGCTGCACGGGGCATTGCAGCCTATGCTTGGCATTGGTCCGGCAGACATTAAGCTGCGGGAGCTGATGGTGCGATTGCAGGGGGATGTGGATGAAGTGATTGTGGCGACCAACAAGAATGTGGAGGGGGAGGCAACCGCTGCTTACATCAGCCAGCTGGTGAAGCCCACAGGAATTAAGGTCAGCCGGATTGCCAGCGGAGTTCCGGTGGGAGGCGATTTAGAATATGTGGACGAAGTGACGCTGCTTCGTGCCTTGGAGGGAAGGACTGTCATGTAGGGCAGTCCTTTTTGGCTACACCGACAAACGGGATGGAACAGAGTATGAAATCCCGCTTTCCGCAAAGCCGTAAATAAAACCATCACAGATAAAATCTGCCATATCCATGACGGTGTGCAGCCTGGTAGACTGCAGTTTTTGCCCGCTGGAGCCACCGGAGACATTTACAATACCGGTGATGGAAACGTCGCCGATAGCCGGAAGGATTTTCCCCACGCCAATGCCGGGTTTTATGGAGGTGCGCTGAAAGGTCACGCGGCCAATATGGCTTTTCTTTCCCAGGGATGCATCGACGGCGATAACGAAAGCGCGGGGAAAATCCTTTTGGATAATTTCTGAAATCTGGGAAAGGTTTCCTGCGTGAACGGGATGTTCTAATGTGCCCAGGATATCTATATGAGGAACCCCTGCCCGCTTTAATTTGTAACCCACCAGTGGTCCCAGGCTGTCCCCGGTGGCACGGTCTGAGCCGATGCACACCAGAAGAATGGATTCTTTTTTTTCTATGGTTTCATCTGCCAGTCTGGCAATCTGATGTTGAAATGCCAGGCAGCTCTCTGTTTTTTTTATATCATAATACATAGTTATATTTTTCATAATACTCCTTGTTTCCGGATGGAAACGTTCTGTCATATTCTGTCATTTTTTAATCATAAGCTGGTTGGAAAAGTGGATTTCCCAGCATTGTTCATAAACATTTTTGCCAGAATTACCAGCAGTTACCCATAAACTTTTCGCAAATATTGGCTGGATTCGCCAGCAAAATAAATTGAAAAAAGGAAGGAATAGAAGAATGTTGTAAAATCCAAGGAAAAGGAAAGCTTTTATGACGGAAATTTCATACATAAGACTAAAAAAACAGGAGACAAACCGACATTTTTAAACAGGCAGTAATGATAAACTTAATCTATAGAAATGGGCAATATGCCGGGAAGGATGAGAGCGATGTCAGAGAAAAACCGTCGGACACCCAACAATGTACGCCAGATTGGACAGGTGCCACCTCACCAGAAAATTTATATTGAAGATTACGTTATAACATTTTTAAAGCATATGGCATTGGAACCGGATAGTACAGGAGTGGGGGTGCTTCTGGGAGAGATGCGTCAAAACGGAAACATGACTGTATTGTATGTCAGCGGCGTCGTGCGGATGCCGGAGAGCCTGCCGGCGGAGGGAACCACGTTTTCCGGGGAGAGCTGGGAAAAAGTATACGAGGATATTAAAAAGTATTTTAAAGACGTGGAAATCTTGGGATGGGTGGTAGGACAGGCAGATTTGGAAGGGAAGCTCAGCGAAAAAATTGTAAAGATTCACCGGAAACAATTTTCAGGAAAAAATAAATTACTTCTATTATATGATTACATAGAAAAAGAGGAAACCATTTTTCTCTCGGACGGCAACCATCTGAAAAAGCAGAGCGGATATTTTGTGTACTATGAGAAGAATGAAGAAATGAAAGAATACATGATTGAGCAGAAGGTAAGCCAGAGTCCTGCGGAGCAATTTGAGGACAGGGTGGTCAAGGACGCCAGACGGATTATGGCGCAGAGGGGAGAGAAGCTTGCCACAAAACAGCAGTATGTGCGGAATGCAGGGATTATGGCAGCAGCTGCCTTTGCAATTATCATAGGCGTAAAGGCCCTAAATAATGCGGACCAGTTACAAAAGATGGAAGATTCCCTTCACACATTGACCCAGTCAGTGGAAGAAGAAAGCGCTCAAAAAAGTGGAGACGGAAAGAAGGAAGAGACAGAAGTGGTGGAAGTGATGGGGAAGAATAACGGGGAGGATGGAAAAAACGGAGAGGGACAGAATGGAAAAGAAAATTCCGGGGAGCAATTGCCGGAGGTGACTGCCACTCCCACCTCCACCCCAAGTGCCAGCGAAATACCTTCGTGGACAGAACAGCAGGAGACAAACCCAACGCCTACAGCTTCGCCAACGGCTGTTCCCAAAACATCGGAAACAAATAAGACTTATGAGGATTCTGAGGAAACATTTTCCGAGGGAAACAGTTTTTATATCGTAAAAGAAGGGGATACCTTGTCGGAAATCAGTTATGGCTTGTACGGTACTATGTTTAAGGTAGATACTATTATGAAAGCCAATGATATTCAGGACGCCAACCGGATTTATCCGGGACAGAAGCTTATTATTCCGTGAGAAAAGCTCTTTTTTGAAATGCGGGTGGCACATTTTCAGGAAATCATGTATACTTAAAACGAAAACGTTGTCTGAATCAAAATACAGATTGGAGAAAGGCCAGGTATTTATATGGCAGGTATAGGTGATAAGGATTGGGATGAAATTGACAATGATGTGGTTTTCGATATGACAGATTTGGAAGATGATGAGGAGAGGAAAAAGAGAAAGCGTCGCCGCATGTGGACGATTCTGATATATATTGGCTGTGGAATTGTTGCTGTGGCTATTATATATGTAGGAATTATGATGTATGTAAACCGGAGCTTTGATGAATATGAGGTGATTGATACCTTTGCTTCGGCAGACAGTGGTGCGGTGGAGTATGCGCCGTATAACGGCGGTTTGTTGAGATATAGCCGGGACGGTGCTTCCGCTTACAACGATGAGGGGGAAGTAATTTGGAACGGCAGTTATGAGTTGTCGGCCCCTGTAGCGGATATCAACGGGAAATATGTTTTGATATATGATTTGGAGGGAAAGAACGCCTATGTGTTTAATGGCAGCGATTCCGGTACGGCATTGACCACCACCAAAAGCATTGCTTCCGGAAGGGTATCTGCAGGCGGTCTTGTAGCGCTTTTAACCGATGATACCGACAGCAACACCATCAGTCTGTACAATCCTTATGATAATCAGGAGTCATTGCTGGCGGAGATTCCCACCAACGTTACAGATGGTTATCCCGTGGATTTTGCCATGTCGGCAGACGGAAACAGTATTATTGGAAGCTATATGGGAGCGGAAAATGGAGAGGTAAGCAGCCGGGTTGTATTTTATAATTTTTCCGATGTGGGAAAGGATAAGGATAGTCTGGTGGGGGCGCAGAATTTTGGAAATACCATTGTGCCAAAGCTGGAATTTCTTGATGAGGATACAGTATGTCTTTTCACTATAGAAGGGTTCTCTGTGTGGAATAACATGAAACAACCGAAAAAAATCGGGGAGGTCAAACCGAAAAAGAACATAAAGAGTGCGTTTTATGATTCCGGGCATGTGGGTCTGGTGCTAGACCGGGCGGACAGCAAGGAAGACTATCAGCTGGTACTGTATAATTTGAATGCCAAGGAAACTATGTCTTTAAATCTGGGATTTGAGTATACAAATATCCGGATGGAGGGTGGGGAGATTCACATGTACAGCAGTTCGGAGTGGAGGATACTGACCACAAATGGGAAATGGAAAGTCCGGTGCAAGACGGAGGGGGAGACGGCTGGGATTTATCCCACTACAAAGCGAAACACATATTTCATGGTCAGCAAAGAGGGATTACAGTTAGTGAAACTGGTGAGAAAATAAGTAGGATGAAGTTTCCTAATAATGTAAAAAACCGCTTGACAAGCACGTTTACGCATTATATAATGTGTAAGCGTGCATTTTTGCGCGAAGGCAAAGCGAGCATAGCGTCGAGCTTGCTCGTAAGCATGAGAGCGCGCCCGCGAACCGCATGGTATGCGCGCAAACAAATATAATCATAGGAGGTGAAAATTAATGCCAACATTTAACCAGTTAGTAAGAAAGGGAAGAAAGGTTGCTACAAAGAAATCTAATTCTCCAGCTCTTCAGTACTCTTATAACTCTTTGAACAAGAGAACTGTTGCAAGCAGCTCTCCGCAGAAGAGAGGTGTATGTACCGCTGTTAGAACTGCAACCCCGAAAAAGCCTAACTCAGCGCTTAGAAAAACAGCCAGAGTACGTCTTTCTAACGGAATCGAGGTAACGAGCTACATTCCAGGTGAAGGTCACAACCTTCAGGAGCA
>CAZSGT010000066.1:0-7911 GCA_964606215.1 uncultured Lachnospiraceae bacterium | reverse complement strand
AAATCCTGCGGTTTCTCTACAATCGCATCCGCATGGTTTTCCTCCAGCTCTGCCCTGTCCCGAAATCCCCAGAGTACTCCAACCGTATACATACCGGCACGTTTCCCGGTCTGCATATCTACATTTGTATCCCCCACATACAAACATTCCTCCGGCTTCACGCCGAAATAATCCAGCACAATCCTGGCTCCCATGGGGTCCGGTTTCTTTGGTATCCCGGGCTTCTGGCCCAGAACCACGTCAAACATATCACCGTACAATTCCTTTACCACATTCTGTGCTGCTTCGTGGGGCTTATTGCTGATGACGGCAAGCTGCATCCCCTGCTCCTTCATGGTTTGCAAAGCCTCTGGCATTCCCTCAAACACCTTCACGTGATAGGTGCAGTCTGTCTTAAAAAAATTCCGGTAAATCTCATATGCCTTCTCGAAATTATCACACTGGGTATCCCCGGCGTCGTGCAACGCCCTTTGCACCAGCGTATCCGCCCCGTCTCCAGCATAATACTTGTAATTGTCTATGGGCAGCTCGGCATAACCACACTCCCTTAACATCTTGTTCCCTGCCAATGCAATGGATTCCAGCGTATCCGACAACGTTCCATCCAAATCAAACACTGCTGCTTTAAATTTCATTTCATAAATCTCCTTTCAAACATTCCCCTGTGTGCTCCCAGAACTTTTGTACTTTGGAATGGACAGTATGTACCGTCACTCTGTCATAATCTGCCCACTCCCTGGGAAACAGACTGCGGTATGACGAGGTGTGGAACCTCTCATCCAGCAGCAGGATTACTCCCCGGTCCGTATCCGTGCGAATCACCCTGCCCGCCGCCTGCAGCACCTTATTCATGCCGGGATACAGATAGGCATAGGCAAATCCCTGTCCACTGCGCTCCTCATAATACTGTCGGAACAGCTCTCTTTCATTGCACACCATGGGCAGTCCGGTCCCCACCATGACAGCCCCAATCAATCGGTCTTCTTTTAAATCAATCCCCTCGGAAAAAATACCGCCCATAACGCAAAGTCCCAGCTTTGTCACCGACTCCTCCGCCTCAAACTCCTGCAAAAATTCTTCCCGCTGCACCTCGCTCATGCGGGAATCCTGCACCAGCATCTTCACCGGAAAATCCTGCTCCGAAAGTTGTTTTTCCAACTGCTCCTGCACCTGCTGCATCAGCTGGTAGGACGGGAAAAATGCCAGGTAATTTCCTGTCTTCGTACGCAAAAGCTCATATATATATGCGGCAATCCTTGCAAACTCTGCCCCGGTACGTCTCGTATATTTTGTGCTCACATCCTGGGCAATTAAAAGCAGACGATTCTCCGTGGAAAAGGGCGAAGGTGCGTACACCGCATAGTCCTCCTCCCTGCCTGCAAGCTGCTCCAGATAATACTTAATCGGAAGTAAAGTGGCAGAGAAAAATACAGCACTTCTCGCCTTATCCAGACAAAGCCCCAAGTTAGTGGAGGGGTCCATACACTGCAGATGCAGCTGGAACTCCCCGGACTGAGTATAGTCTGAGTATATCATATATTTCTCATCCAGCAATTCATAAGTAGAAAAAAATTGGCGTACCTGAAAATAAAAATCTAAAACCATCTCCCGCTCAGTGATAGTGGGATACTCCTGCAAAAATTCCTCCAGGGCGGCAATAAGCCGCATGAGCTGTAAGGATAATGTTCCAATACTGTCTAGTATCTGACATTCTTCGCACTCTCTCTTATAGGATAACAGCGTCTTATTGCAACGGTTCAATGCCCGGGTCAGTTTCTGGCTCCTCTGTCCTGCCATCTTTTTAACAGCGAGAAAATCCTCCTTAATCAGCGTGGCACTGTACATCTCTCTTCCCCGTTCTACCAGATTGTGTGCTTCATCAATAAGAAATGCATAGGAATCACTGCTTCCTCCCTCAAAAAACCGCCGCAGATATACCTGGGGGTCGAACACATAATTGTAATCACAAATCACCACATCCACCCAGACCGCCAAATCCAGCGACATCTCAAAGGGGCATACTTTGTGCTTGTCCGCATATTCCTGAATCAGCCCCCTGGACACATGATTCTCGTGGGTAAGCAAATCAAACACCGCATCGTTAATCCGGTCATAATGTCCTCTGGCGCGCTCACAGGTCTCCGGATTACACTGAGGCTTTTCCAGAATACAAATCTTATCCTTCGCCGTCAGCGTCACAATCTTTAACCGGCTTCCGGCGTCCCGCAAAATCTCAAAAGTCTCCTCCGCCACTGTGCGGGTAATGGTCTTTGCCGTCAGATAAAATACCCGGTCAACCAGTCCCTCCCCCATGGCCTTGACTGTGGGAAACACGGTGGATATCGTTTTGCCCACGCCCGTGGGCGCTTCAATATACAGCCGCTTTTTTCGCAGAATCGACTGATAGACCCCCGTCACCAGCTCCTTTTGCCCCGGCCGGTATGTAAAGGGAAACTCCTGCTGCTGCAGGGACTGGTTTCGCTCCCGTATCCACTCCATTTCATATCGAATCCACTTGATATACTCACGCACTACTCCATCAAACCAGTTCTTTAACTCCTCATACGAAAGGATTTCGGAAAAACGCTTGATTTCCTCCGTATCCAGATTACAGTATGTCATCTGAATCTCCATGGCATCCTGTTCTTTATCTCTGGCATACATGTAGGCATAGCACTTCGCCTGTGCCTGATGGACAGAAACCGGCTGTTGCAAATATTCTAAGGGCATGTACATGCACTTTATCTCATCAATTCCCCACTGGCAGCCTTCCGAAGCATCCCGGCTATACACGCCGTCTGCCCTGCCCTCCACAATAAGCTCCACGCTCTCCGTATCAGTTTCAAAGGGCACTGTGGCTGAAAGCGCCACCTCTGCCTGATAGCCTGTCCCCATGCGTTTCTGAATCTTGCGGTGCATCCGGCTGCCCTCCTGCATGGCGTCCGCATCAATCCTGCCGCCCCCTGACGTAATATCTCCACACCGAAGAATAAATTCAACCAGCTTTCGCACCGATATGCGTACTTCTGTCAACGAAAACCTCCCGTCTGGTCCTGGCTCACCTCTGCAACTATAATATTTCCGCACTCCGCAAATGCCTCTGGCGGTGTGCCCTCCGTCAGTATCTGTGCCGTATCGTAATCCCCAAAGGTCACAGCGCTGACTGCGCCAAACTTCTCCCAATCCGCCAGAATATAATTTTTTGCCGAGTGCTCCATGGCGCTTCGTTTCACCAATGCTTCACTGCTGTCCGGCGTGGTGTATCCGTATTTGATGCTGACGCCGTTGGTTCCAAAAAACCCCTTGGTAAAATGAAAATCCCGGATGCTCAGTAATGCCTGGCTGCCAACAACTGCCTCGGTAGTCGCCTTTAACTCACCGCCCAGTAAAATCACACGAAAACCTGACACTGCCAGTCTTATTGCGTGAAATACTGCGTTTGTCACAAAGGTTGCCCGCCTTTCGGTAATATAATCAATCATATATCCCGTGGTCGTCCCTGCATCCAGATATACAAAATCATCCGGTTCTATCATTTTCGCTGCATATGCAGCAATTCGCTGTTTCTCTTCCTTATGAATTCCAATTTTCTGGGAAACAGAAGACTCAGCGGCAGTGTATGGCTCTTCCACTGCCACAGCGCCTCCAAATACTTTTTCCAATGCTCCCATCTCAGCCAGTGCCGTTAAATCCCTGCGAATTGTAGATTCAGATATCCCTAACCGTTCCTTAATCTCTACAATGGTGGCACTGCCCTTTTCAGCTATCATCTGAAGTATTATCTTCTGTCGTTTTTCTGCTAACATAGGAATCCCTCCATTCTTCTCCGAACGTTCTTTCCTTTATTAGCATAAAACATCATTTTTTCTACGTCAAGAGCAATTTTCACGGAGAAATTTCTGTGATTTTCTCCACATAAATCCTACAGGTTCTCCTGCATAAATTTGCTTACTGCATCACGGGCAGCATCCTCATCCTCACCATCAAAGGTGAATACAACCTCATTGCCCTGTTTTACACCAAGCCCCATAATTCCAAAAATCTTCTTGCAATCTCCCTCTTTGCCGTCCTTAGAAAGCTTAATGGTGCTGTTAAATCCCTTGGCAACCTTTACCAGCTCTCCTGCCGGACGTGCATGAATACCCTGTGCATCTGTAATTGTGTAAGTAAATTCTTTCATAAATAAAACCCTCCGTTTTTCATATCATATAATTTTTACTCTACTGCCTTTTTCTTAAGGACTCCCAACAGCAGTGTGGTTATCACCGTTCCCACTACCAGCGCCACCAGATACATTGCGGCATTTCCCACTACCGGGAATACGAAAATACCACCATGCGGAGCCATAAGCGTACACTTGAACAACATGCTCAGCGCTCCTGCCACACCAGAACCAATCATACAGGAAGGAAGCACCCGCAAAGGATCAGATGCCGCAAAAGGAATCGCACCCTCTGTAATAAACGCCAGACCCATGATAAAGTTTGTTGGTCCGGTCTGTCTCTCTTCCTTCGTAAACTTGTTCTTAAACAACAACGTTGCCAGTGCAATCGCACACGGCGGTGTCATTCCTCCAACCATAACAGCTGCCATAATATCATAATTCCCTGAAGCGATAGCACCTGCCCCAAATACATATGCCGCCTTGTTAAAAGGACCGCCCATATCGATAGCCATCATTGCTCCCAGCACGAAACCTAACACCATCTTGCTGGAGCTTCCCATGCTCTCCAGACCATTGTTCAGTGCTGTATTGATGGCACCCATAATGGGTTCCACTGCAAAATTCATCAGCAATCCCATCAGAAGTACACCCACCACTGGATAAATCAGAACGGGAGCGATTTTCTCAAGAGCCTCTGGCAATTTTTCACAGCACTTACGCAGAAGAACAATAATGAATCCTGCTGCAAAACCCGCAACCAAAGCTCCCAAAAATCCGGACTTGCCGCTGGAAGCAAGCATTCCGCCAGTAAAGCCTAACACCAATGCCGGTCTGTCACCAATGGCCATGGCAATAAAGCCCGCCAACACTGGAAGCATAAAGCTAAATGCTGCATTTCCAATTCCTTTAAACAAAGCTGCCCCTTTTGTTATAGTTCCAAAATCTTGGCGCTCGCTCAATGATAAACTGTTCATGTCTACAGAAAGTCCATCTATCAGGAATGCAATTGCAATTAAAATACCACCGCCTACCACAAATGGAAGCATATGGGATACACCGTTCATCAGCCATGTGTAAACCTTGTGTCCCACACTGCCGCCCGCCTGGGCGCTGGAAGCTTTCTTCTCCCCGCTTCCATGATATATCGGTGCATCTCCCTTCATTGCCCGCTCTATGAGCCCATCTGCCTTGCTGATGCCATCTGACACCTGACATTCTATCACCTTCTTACCGTCGAACCGCTCCATAGGCACCTGTGCATCCGCCGCAACAATAATACAATCTGCCTCTGCAATTTCCTTATCTGTCAAAACATTCTTTGCTCCACCGGAGCCTCTGGTTTCAATTTTAATGGAACAGTTTTTTGCTTTTGCTGCCTTTTCCAATCCTTCCGCTGCCATATAAGTATGAGCAATACCAGTGGGACAGGACGTCACGGCAAGAAGCTTCACACCGTCCCCTGCACTGCCGGTATCCTCCAATCTCTCATCAATGTCCGGTTTCTCGTCATCCGCTTTATCAACAATAGCCAAAAATTCATCTACACTTTTTGCATTCCGGAGACTTTCGGAAAACTCTTCATCCATCATCAGCACAGACAGCTTGCTAAGCACATCCAGATGGACATTATCCTCTGTATTCGGAGCCGCAATAAGGAAAATCAGCGTAACCTTCTCATCGTCCAACGCTTCAAAATCTACGCCCTCCTTCACCACCATCGCCGCCAGTCCAGGTGCATTCACTGCATCACATTTTCCGTGGGGAATCGCAATCCCCTCCCCAATACCCGTAGTACTCTCTTCTTCTCTGGCGTAAACCTGTTTACGGTATGCCTCCACATCATTTAACTTACCGCTGGCTGCCATCAGCTCTACGGCCTCATCCAGCGCCTCGTTTTTCGTCTTCGGTTTAGCATCCAACTTAATACTTCTCTTGTCCAATAAATCTGTAATCCTCATAAAACCCCTGCCTTTCTGCCAAATTACACTGGCTAACTTTTATAATATGAATTACACATTCAAATTCATTCATAAACAATCAAAGCAATCCGCGAATTTGCATTGACTGGTTCATATAATGCAAAAAAATATGCATATTATAGATTCTACCTTCTATAATATGCACATTTATAGTCGTCTCATACATCCTTGCACAATTCCTCCACAAACCGGGACATGGTTGCATTCTTATGAAACCTTTGTTTTGAATAAAAAATATGTACTTTTTTTCTCGCCCTTGTCATGGCAACATAAAACATCCGCCGCTCTTCCTCAATATCCTCATCCAATACTGCTTTGTTGTGTGGCACTACGCCTTCATTGGCGTCCGGTATGTACACCTCGTCATACTCCAGCCCCTTAGATTCATGCATGGTTATAATCTGCACTCCATCCATAGCCCTGTCACTGCGCCGCTTATACTGCTCTTCCAATTCCCTCTTATACTGCTCCATATATGCAAACCATTCTTCGCAGGATTTATAATTTTTTGCAGACTCCCGTACTTCCTCTGCCACCTGCAAAAGTTCCTCTTCCCGGATACCGTTCTCTCTGGCATACTCTGTCAGATACTCCTCATACCCAATGCCCTTCAAAATATAATTCACTGCCGCATAGGGCATCATATCTGACAACATTTCCAACTCGCAGGCAAACTCTTCCAGACGCTCCACCATCCAGGGCTTATCCTCATAAAACTCCATAACCCTGTCAAAATCCACCACCGGACTGTCAAAGGCGTCCCGGCTGATGTAACGCAACGGCCGGTTGGCAATCTGCAAAAATAAACGCCTCTCCCAGCTTCCCCTGGCAATCTGGATATACGCCAGAATATTTCTGGCAATCCAATGTTCAAATATATTGGGAATCGTATCCTTCATCCGAAATGGAATCTGATATCTGGATAACAGACCGCTAATCATCCGCCCTCCGGTGTTTGTACGGACAAGCACTGCCATTTCTTTAAAGGGCATCCCTTCTTTATGCGCTCTTTCAATCAACTGGACAATCTGCCCATTCTGCTCAGACACATTGGCAAATGCACGGATATCTACCGCCTGCGCATCTTTATTTCCATTATGAATGTTTCTGGCAAATGTCATCCCTTCGCCAGACCGGACCTCTCCTGCTCCTTTTTCTATTCCATATCCCCTGTTTTCTGCGGCATGGATTTCCTTTTCAAAACGGGATTGGTTATTGCCAATCAATTTTGCCGCTGCCTCCACAATCGCCGGGGCACACCGGTAATTCACCCCCAGCCGGATAATCTGCGTCCCGGGATAATCTTCTGGAAAATGCAGCATAATCTCCGGTTTCGCTCCACGGAACCGGTAAATAGACTGGTCATCATCTCCCACAATGAACAAATTGTTCTGCGGCGCCGCCAGCATCCGTATTATATCATACTGTATCCTGGAGATATCCTGAAATTCGTCAATCAGTATATATGCAAATTGCTGCTGCCATGCTGCCAGAATATCCTCCCTCTGGGATAAAAGCTCATAACAATACACCAGCATGTCATCAAAATCCAGCAGCCTTTTGCGCGCCAGATATGACTGATACTGTCTATAAATACTGCGGAATTCCTCTCCGCCGGCATTGGCAGAATAATAGTTTTCCAAAGAAATTCTCTGTCCCTTAACCAGACTGATTTCACTTTCCATATCCAAGAGCAATTCTGTCTCATTTTGTACTTCCAATTCCAGTCCGGAGATAATTTCCTGTAAACATCTTTTTTTCTCGGAT